>JBDTMS010000710.1:0-2995 GCA_039934195.1 Betaproteobacteria bacterium | reverse complement strand
TCTTGCCGCGCAGGCAAGCGGATCAACGCAGCTTCGGAGCTGCCGAAGCTTTGCACCGTCGCATCGCGCAGGCCGATTTTTTCCAACGTCGAGCGCACCTTGTCCAGATCCACGCTGTGGGCGTACTTGACCTCGATCACCATGCCGCCGGTGAACTCGACGCCGAGATGCAATCCGCGTGTGATGAGAAAAAGCACAGCAAGCACGAATGTCACCGCAGAGACCACGTTGAACATCAGCGCGTGGCGCATGAACGGAATGTCTTTGCGTATTCGGAAGAACTCCATGGCCTATCCTAGTTTGAGGTTTCGCAACGGCCGCGTTTGAGATTTCGCATCAGTCGGGCCTCAAGCAACGCCGGCTGCGCGTTTCTGCCAGTTCACGTTGCCGATCGGCAATTTTTCCAACCGCTTGCGTGTACCGAAGATCAGATTGACGATCGCGCGCGACACTGCCACTGCGCTGAACATCGAAGTAATAATGCCGAGCACGTGTACCACCGCAAACCCGCGCACCGGCCCGGAGCCGAGCAAGAACAGCGCGATCCCCGCGAACATGCTGGTCAGATTCGAATCCAGAATCGTGGCCCAAGCGCGTTCATAGCCCAGATTGATTGCAGCCTGCGGCGTGGTTCCATTGCGCAGCTCTTCGCGTATACGCTCGTTGATCAGCACGTTCGCATCGATGGCCATACCCAATGTCAAGGCGATGGCCGCGATACCCGGCAACGTCAATGTTGCCTGCAGCATCGACAGCAACGCCACCAACAGCATCATGTTCACCGCAAGCGCCAGTACCGACACCACGCCGAACAAGCTGTAGTAGACGATCATGAAGGCGGCGATCAACGAGAACCCTACCCACGTTGCATGAAAGCCTTTGCGTATATTGTCTGCACCGAGGCTTGGACCGACCGTGCGTTCCTCGACGATATCCATCGGCGCGGCGAGTGCGCCTGCGCGCAACAACAGCGCCACGTCGTGCGCTTCGGTGGTGGTCATACGGCCGCTGATCTGCACGCGTCCGCCGCCGATCTCCGACCGGATCACCGGTGCCGTCACGACTTCGGCCTTGCTCTTCTCGATCAGCACCATCGCCATGCGCTTGCCGACGCTGTCGCGCGTAACCTGCTGGAAGGTGCGCGCACCTTTGCCATCCAGCGTGATGTGGACGGCCGGCTCGCCGGTTTGATTGTCGAATCCGGGCTGCGCGTCGGAGATGCTGTCGCCGGTCAGCACAACCAGCTTCTTCAACAGCAGCGGCGTGCCTTCGCGATCGGTCAACAGCTCATCGCCGAACGGCACCTGGCCTGCTTTTGCACTCTCGATCGATTGCGCATCGGAATGCTCTTCGTCGACCATGCGCACTTCCAGCGTTGCGGTGCGCCCCAAAATTTCCTTGGCCTTGGCAGTGTCCTGCACGCCGGGCAATTGCACGACGATGCGATCGCTGCCGGCCTGCTGCACGATCGGCTCAGCCACGCCAAGCTCGTTTACCCGATTGCGCAGCGTGGTCAGGTTCTGCTGGATGGCGAAATCTTGAATGCGCTTCTGCGCTTCCTGCTTTAGCGTGCCGGCCAACGTGTACTCGCCAGCTTGATCTTCGACGACGATGGTCAGATCCGGGTAGCCGCGCTCGATAATCTGCTGCGCTTTGTCGCGATTGGCTGCTTCGCGAAAGCGCACGACGATTCGGTTGCCTTCACGGCTGATGCCGGTCGTGCGAGCGCTGTCTTCGCCACGCAATGCCGTACGGATACTCGCGGCACTGCTATCGAGGTACTTGTTGACCGCGCCCTTCATATCCACTTGCAGCAGGAAGTGCACGCCTCCGCGCAGATCCAATCCGAGATACATAGGCTTCGCGCCGATCTTCGAGAGCCAACGCGGCGAATTGGAGACGAGATTCAGAGCGACGACGTAGCTGTCGCCGAAATCGCGCTGCAAAACTTCTTTTGCCCGCAGCTGCGTATCGGTGTCGCGAAATCGCACCTTGATGCCGGTCGGCTCGAGAAAAACCTCCTCGTAGCTCAGGTTCGCAGTCTTCAACGCGGCCTCGGTGCGTTGCAGAGCCGCCTCGTCCGTCTTTACCGTCGACTTGATCGGCGACACCTGCACGGCCGGAGATTCGCCGTAGAAGTTAGGCAACGCATAGAGAAAACCGGCGAGCAAAACACCGGCGATAAAGACATTCAACCAGATTGGGTAACGGTTCATAGCGTCGCGGCAGGAAGCCGGTTACAGAACATAGTCGTTGCGCTCGCTGTGATGCATCGATTGCGTGACATCAGCCTACACTCTTTATAGTGCCCTTCGGCAGCAGGGTCTGAACCGCTCCTTTTTGTACCGTGAGCTCTACGTTCGGAGCAACTTCGACGGTCAGGTAGGCGTCGCCCACTTTAGTAATGCGCCCAAGCGTACCGCCGGTCGTAATGACTTCATCGCCCTTCTGCAGCGAGGTCAACATCTGCTTTTGCTCCTTCGCACGCCGCATCTGCGGACGCAGCAGCAGAAAGTACAACAGCACGAACATCAGGATGAGCGGCAGCAAGCTCATGATGTCCATTCCGCCGGGCCCGCTCGGCGCCGTCTGTGCATAAGCTTGACTGATCAGCATGTGGCCTCCCAGGGGTGCTACCCCTCTTGTAATGTGTCTTCAGTGAGATGATCGAGCAGTTAGCGCCACCGGTTCCCGCTTTTGCACCGGCGAGACGCGGGGCAGCGAGGCTAGTTTGAGACGTTTTCAGTTGGCTGCCCGTAAAAGACCGCGGATTTTAGCACCTTCACCGCCGAGAAACCTCTGCACACGCGGAGTCGCGAAGGACAACGTCTTGGCCGCTCCGTCATGATGGAGCACACGGAACCGATACCGCGCGGACGGCTGCGGAAAAGCTTTCCAGACGCCCACCGGCAATGGCGGCCCGCAATCCGCCCATCAGCTCCTGGTAGTAGTGCAGGTTGTGAATGGTGTTCAGACGCGATCCGAGAATCTCATT
>JBDTMS010000709.1:0-2998 GCA_039934195.1 Betaproteobacteria bacterium | reverse complement strand
ACGACCGAGTCGCAGACGCATCGCGAAATGGCGAGCGGGTTGTCGACTCCGGTCGGCTTCAAAAACGGCACGGACGGCGGACTGCAAGTCGCCATCAACGCGCTGCTCTCGGTGTCGAGCCCGCATAGTTTCCTCGGCATCAACAAGGACGGGCAGGTCGCGGTGATCAGAACCAAAGGAAACGCCTATGGCCATATCGTCTTGCGCGGTGGCAGCAAAGGCCCGAATTACGACTCGGTGACGATCGCGCTGGTGGAGAAGGATCTGGCGAAGAATCAGTTGCCGGCGAACATCATGGTCGATTGCAGCCACGCCAATTCGAAAAAAGACCCGGAGCTGCAGCCGCTGGTGATGCACGACATCGCGCATCAGATCATCGAAGGCAATCGCTCGTTGATCGGCACGATGCTGGAGAGCAATATCAACGCGGGCAATCAGCCGATTCCCGCGGATCTCGGCATGTTGAAGTACGGGGTTTCGGTGACCGACGCCTGCATCGATTGGAAAACCACGGAGCAACTGCTGAGGGACACGCGCAACAAGCTGCGCGAGGCCTTGCCTGCACGGTTACCGCGAACGGCTGAGGTACGCGCGCTGCGGGGCTGACCCGCCTTGGTGTAATTGCGGCTATCGTCGCGGCAGCGCGCCGCGAATCTGTAGGGTCGGCGATGTGCCGGGCTTGGCTTGCGCGCCCTGCGTTCCACGGTCGCGTTCGGTTTCCATGCTAAGTCCGTTCGCGAACATCAACGTGCAGACGAATCCCTGCGCTCGATTAACATCCCTGCCCGGCAATGCATCGATCGGCACGCGCACGACGCCGTTGAATTCGCCGGTGGTCGCAACCGGCGCGACACCGATCCCGACGCCGATGCGCTCTCCCTCTTCGTTCTCGGTCGCGTGTACATAGCAGGACACCTGCACCTGCTGCACATCGGGTTCCATGTCGCTGACGTCGACCGGAACGTTGATGACGAAGTCCTCGGCCCAGCACCGCCCGAGGCCGGTCACCAGCAGCACGGCGACCGCGCATATGGGGCCGGACAACGGCCGGCGTATCGCCGGCGCGCGCGGACGCGAGTAGATGCCGAGCATGGTGACCGTCATTCAATGCCGGACGCGGTCAGCGCATGACAAATGGGTTGGCACTCGGCGCGCCGGTATTGATCCAGACGCTTTTCAGCTGCAGATAGGCATAGATCGCTTGCATGCCGTTTTCGCGGCCCACACCGCTATCTTTGTAACCGCCGAACGGCGACATGAAACTTACCGCGCGATAAGTGTTGACCCAAACGGTGCCGGATTGAATTCGCTCCGACATCCGAATTGCACGTCCGATGTCTCGCGTCCACACACCCGCACCTAACCCGAAGCGCACGTCGTTGGCGATGCGGATCGCATCCGCCTCGTCCTTGAATTTGATCACCGACAACACCGGACCGAAAATCTCTTCCTGTGCGATGCGCATGTTGTTGTCGACACCGGTAAAAATCGTGGGCTCTACGAACCAGCCGCTGCCGCACTCGGGACGCGTCGCGCGCCCGCCCCCCAGGCGCAGCTTGGCGCCCTCCTGTTTGCCGACATCGATGTACGACAGCACCTTGTCGTACTGGGGTCGCGTCGTCACCGGTCCGACTTGCGTGTCCGGATTCATCGGATCGCCCATCTTGGCGGTCTTAGCCAGCGCGAGAAGCTTTTCGACAAACGCATCGTGAATCGATTCTTGCAGCAACAACCGCGAGCCCGCGATGCAGGTCTGACCGGTCGCTGCGAATATTCCGGATACCGCGCCATTGACGGCATCCTCGATGTTGGCGTCGTCGAATACGATATTGGGTGACTTGCCACCCAGTTCGAGCCCGACTTTTTTGAAGTTGCGCGCAGCGGTTTCGTTGATGACTCGGCCGGTCGCATCCGAACCGGTGAATGCGATCTTGCGCGTAAGCGGATGCTCGACTAGCGGCATCCCGACTTCTTTGCCGTACCCGGTAACCACGTTCACAACCCCGGCGGGAAATCCCGCCTGCTCCACCAGCTTGATGAACTGCAGCGTCGACACCGAGGTGAATTCGGACGGCTTGATCACGACCGTGTTGCCTGCCGCCAATGCCGGCGCAAGCTTCCACGCAGTCAGCAGGAGCGGCGAATTCCACGGCGTGATCGCTGCAACGACGCCCAGCGGCTCGTAGCGCGTGAAGTTGAAGAAGCCTTTCTTGTCGAGCGGGATGACCGCGCCTTCGACCTTATCCGCCAAGCCACCGAAGTAGTAATACCACTGCGGCACATAGTTGAGCTGGCCGCGCATTTCCGCGATCAGCTTGCCGTTATCCATCACCTCGGTTTGCGAAAGGCTATCGGCGTGCTGCGCAACCAGATCGCCGAGCTTGCGCAACAGCGCGCCGCGCTGCGTAGGGGTCAGCTGTGGCCAAGGACCATCGGTGAACGCGGCATGCGCCGTGCGCACTGCATCGTCGGCGTCTTGCGCATTGCCGCGTGCGATCATCGCCCACGGCTCGCCGGTGTACGGATTGTAGCTTTCGAACCATTCTTGCGAGGCCGGTGCGCGCCATTCCCCACCGATGTAGTGCTGATACTGTTCCATTCCAGGCTCCTGTATTTAACGAGACGCCGGCCACCGGTCGACGCCATCAATGTCGACCGAGATATCGATAGGCTAAGCCAAGACTAGCACCGTTGCTGCGCAATCGCTGCAAGGCATGCGAGCAATTCTGTCGCGTGCAGCGATGGGCTGCGGCATCGAGCGTGACGAAGTATCTGCAATGCACAGGGTCGGCGCGCAACGCTGATGACGTGCGGCTGCCGCACAGAATTTATGGTATCTATGTGCGCACTCAAGACTCATTATCACCGATAAAGGAAGCCGATGAAATCGTTCGATCTGGCCGGCAAAGTTGCAGTCATTACCGGATCTACGCGAGGGATCGGTCGCTCGATTGCCGAACATCTGGCAGCGGCCGGGGCGAAGGTGGTGATTTCCAGT
>JBDTMS010000708.1:0-3001 GCA_039934195.1 Betaproteobacteria bacterium | reverse complement strand
ACCCGTCAATCAGCCGCTGAGCAATTCAGTCTGGGGCCGCAACGCCGCGCATATGGCCGGCATCACGCGCCGGCTGCCGGTTCGCCTCGCGATTCATGCGTCGCAATTTCTGCCGGCGTCGCCCGGCGCGGCGAATCCGACGACCTCGGCGAATCCAACGGCTCCGGCGAATCCAACGCCTCTTCCGGGAAATCCAAAGCCGCCGACCAAGGGCAAGCCGAAGCCACCGGACGATCCAAATCCCAATCCGCTGCCAACCGATTCAACGATCTCATGAATGCACCTCTGTTCAATAGCAATCTCGCGCTTGCCGCCGCGGCGAGCGATCCGGCATCGCCGTCGCTGTGTCCGAGCGACGCGCCGCTGGTGCTGCTGCCGATCCGTTTGGAGACACGCTTCTTTACGCTGCCCAACGCAGCCGTCGAGCTGCGCGTTCGGATCTACCCGGACAAGATTCATCTCGACTCGCATGAGCCCGATCTGTTGCCGGGCGAGCGCGACTGGGGCGTGCATTATTGGGAGCAGGATTGGCGCGCAGGCAACGATGCCGCCGCGCGTAGTGTCGCGTGGGCGCAGCTCGCCGATCGTTTCGGCGCTGCGCGTGCGGCGTGGATCGCGCGGCTGCTAACGCCGACCAATCCGCAGCAGCGTCCAGCCACGCCGGTCGCGGCGGCACAACCGTTGCCGGTCGCACCGGTGTTTCCGGCAGTGAGCGTGGTGTCAGATGGCAAGGATTCGGCTTGGCGTCATGCGCCGCTCGCACGCCTGCTGCCCGACCGCTGGATCGCCACGCTGCATTCATACCGGATACCGGCATTGCAAGTCATCGGTCGCGACATCGTACGGCCGCTCGCTGTCGGCCCCGATCCGCAAGCAGCGCCGCCCGCCGCCACACCGGGCAATTCATCGGCGAATGAAACCGTGCAAGTCGATGCGGGTATGCGGTGGATGGTCGACTTCGACGCAGCCGAAGCCGCGGGTATGGCGTTGCGCATGCCGATCCCAGCCGGCGCGTCGACGCACATCGCGAGTCTGTACGTTTACGGCGTCGCGAAATCGCTGGGCGCCGTCGGCGGCGCTGCGCAGCTCGCAAGTCTGCTCGATGCGCATCACTACACCGACGGTTTGGAGCTTTTGCGCTACGGCACGCCGACCAATAACACCGACGATCGACGCGCTGCTTCGTACGCGGACGATGCTGCGCATCAGCGCAGCTATGCGATCGAGGTCGATTCCCGGCCCGCCGCGCTCGATGCAACGTCTAATGCCATGCGCGTAGGTGCCGCGCTCGGTTTGCCGTCCGCTCAAACTCGATCGGTGCTGGGACGCATCGGCGGTGCGGGCGCGCAACAGGAACGCGAGATGCGCAGCATGAACACTGCGCTGTGGCAGCCGGGCTGGGGCTACTACTTGTCGAACATGATCGGCTTTCAGGGTAGCGCGCAGACGCCCGACGGTTTCATCGGCAACGGCATGACCCCGGACAGCGTGGCGTGGGCGCGCGATCATTTCGTCACGCATGTGCGCAGCTTCGGACCTTATCCGACGCTGCGCGCCGGCCGGCAGCCTTACGGTCTGCTGCCAGCGACCTCGCTCGATTTGTGGAAGCCGCGCGCCGGCGAAGAAGCGGCGATGACGCGCGACGCGAAGATGCAGGCGCTGCTGATCAAGCTGCGCGACATCATCTGGCGCCAGCGTCTCGGCGACGCGCTGCGTCTGGGGCGGCGGACTGAGCCGGTCGACCCGGATGCGGATCTCGCCGATGTGATGCGGACCGACGGCGTGTCCAGCAGTTACCGCACGCGCAACGTATTTGGCCGTCACTATTTTCAATATCTGCACTCGTTCATCGGCGAGGACCTGGCGGCCAACGGCTTTATCGCCGCGCAGGATGGCCTCACCGGAAGGCTGCTGCAGGATCTCGGCATCCAGTGGAGCTCGCGCACGTTGCACGCGGTCGCTGCAGAAACAGCTTGGCGGATCTCCTCGCCGCTGGTGCAAGCCGGCGAGGTGTCGCCGTGGCAGAAGCTCGAGCCGAATTACATCGGGGCCTTGCTCGCGGAGCCGCACATCGATGCGCTGATCGCCGCGCGGCCCGATCCGGAAGCGCCCGACGCTACCGCAAGCTTGCTGCAAATGTTGTTGCGCCATGCGCTGCTGCGCGAGCTTGCCGACGCAACGGCGCGCATCGCGGCAGGCGCGCCCGGTGCGGATGTCACCGCGTTGTTGCGCGACACCGAGCTGATCGACCTCGTCACCGGCGCACCGCCTACTTTGACGTGGAAACGTCAGCTCGATCTGCAAGCGCCGGGCGATGCCGCCAATCGGACCATCCGCCAATTTCTCGAGAGCCTGACGGCATTCACCGCGCCGAGCGTCGCGGCACTCGGCGAGTTTCGCAGCGCGCTTGCCTATCTGCAAAACCTCGACAGCGAAACGCTGCAGTACTTGATGACGGGAACGCTGGATCTTTCCGCGCATCGCATCGACGCTTGGGTCACTTCATTTGCCACAAAGCGATTGGCGTCGATGACGGCAGGCGGCACCAAGGGCGCGTACATCGGCGGTTACGGCTGGGTCGAGAACTTGCAGATGGCCGCGCCTTCGACCGACGTGCCGGCGGCGCAGTTGCCCGCCGGCGAGCAGGCGCCGCTGGCTTTCCCTGCCGACGATACCGGTTTCATTCACGCGCCGTCGATGACCCATGCTGCAGCGGCCGCGTTGTTGCGCAATGCCCATCTTGGCCCGACCGGCCTGCCGGCAGCCGACGGCCCGTTCGCGATCGATCTTTCGTCGCGCCGCGTGCGCGAAGCCGAGCGACTGCTCGATGGCGTGCGACAAGGACAGCCGCTGGGCGCGCTGCTCGGCTATCGTTTCGAGCGCAGCTTGCACGACGCCGGACTCGATCGTTTCGTCTTGCGTCTGCGCAGTCTCGCACCGCTGGTGGCGAGCCCGGTCGACAGCAACGGCGCCGCTGCCGAAGCGATCGCAGCCAACAACG
>JBDTMS010000707.1:0-3002 GCA_039934195.1 Betaproteobacteria bacterium | reverse complement strand
CGATGCGCTTCTGCAGCAGCCGGTAGTCGTCGGGATGAGCGTCAGGCGGGCGCAGAGTCGCATTAGGGGCAATCGGAAAGCGGCTGTCGTAGATGTGCATGTGGCAGTCGCAAGCGTTGGCCGGCGCTTTGAGTTTGGGGGAAAGCGTACCCGAGGAGTAAGGCACGGTCTGCTCGCCGTGACCGGTTCGGACAGCCAACCCCGCAGTGGTTGCAAGGGTTGCGAGCGCGGCGCTTTTCAGAAACCTGCGGCGAACGCGTTGGCTTGTGCTCATGCCTATCCTCCCGGTATTCGGCCTGCACGAACGCGGCCGCGATTGTTGTGGGACGCAGCGATAGCGCGAGGATACAACGCGGCGTTAATTTAAGTGCGCCGGCGCATATAAGACCCGGCGTACTTAAGACCCGGAGTACTTACGGCTAGGCGCGCGGCGCACCGCAGATAAAGAACTGGGGATAAAGAAGCGGCAGAGCACAAGAGTCACGGCGTCATCAAAACCGTGGACGCACGGCCGGTTCGCTGGCTTCATCGCCGGACGTCAGTGCAGTAGCGGGCCGGTCGCACCCGCTATTCGTTCGCCGACCAGAGCGGCCAGCTCCCACACGCCGGATTTCTCATCGTGTCGCAACACATACAACCGACCGTCGTCCACTTTGACCTTGAAGTAGCGGTGATCAGGATGTAGCCAACGATCGAGAATTTCCTGCGCTTCCAGGCGCCGTTCGCCGAGCCAGAATGCAAGCGGCTCCTGCTCCCCGCGGTGGCCTGCGTAACACTCCACTTTGATCTGCATACTCATGCTCCCCGTTGGTGTCAATCACAGAATCGGTCCGATCATCGAGCTGTCTCGCTGCACCAATGGAGATGGACCGCGACGAACGCGCTAAAGTTGCAAGGCAAGGCTAGCAGGAGGGCTCGACGGCGCCCGCGCGACTCCTACACACGCCAAAAGAAACACTATTTACCGTTCGTCCGTTCGTCGGCGTGTTGAGCAGCGCTGCCGTGTCCCTGCGGCTTGTCGACGACAGAAGCACCTACGCAAACTACGATCAATGAGGAGAGAAATTAAATATGGCACGCGTACCGTATCTCGATGCAGCGGATCTGGCACCTGAAAATCGCGACCTGCTGGCGCGCAAAGTAAATATTTATCGTGCGATGGCGCACAGCCCCGACGGCACACGGGCTTTTCTAACACTGGCCCAGTACATCCGGTTTCACAGCAAAATCGATCCGCGCTTGCGCGAGCTCGCTATCCTGCAGGTCGGATACGCCGCCCGTTCGCCGTATGAATATTCGCACCATATCAAAATCGGCCGCGAGTTCGGTGTAACCGACGACGACATTCGCGCAATGGAGGCGGAGTCGAAAGGCGAGTCGACCGATCTGGCGCCGCTGGCAAAAGCGGTGTTGCGTGCAGCGCGCGAGCTGACGGCGCAACCGAGTCTGTCCGACGCGACCTTGGCCGAGCTCCGCAAAGGCATGGACGCAGGTCAATTGGTGGATTTGTTGATGACCATCTCCTTCTATACCGGCGTTGTGCGCATGCTGGGCGCGCTGCAGATCGATGTAGAAGATGACTATCGGCAATATCTGGAGACGTTTCCGCTTCCTGCATGAACATCTTCCGGCCTCCGAACTAGCACGAAGGTGGCGCGGACGGGTGCTCCGTTGCGGAAATGTAATACGAGGCATTCGCATGCGCGGATTGCGGGATCTCCTGTTGCGACGGCGTCCATGTGCATGCGTTGCTGGCCGGCGACGTATAAGACTGGCCCCGATCGACGACAGTTGTGTCGTCGATCGTCATCGGTGGGCGTCGTATAAAATATGAGACAGTTGACGCACGCCTCTCAGACATGCAGTCTTCCACCCTACGACCCAAAGTACAGCGGATCTAAAGCTGTACTTTGCGTAACGAATATCGCAGCTGCATTTGCCGTAACGGATATGGCACAACGCAGCGATATCCGTACAGTGACCATCGTGTGCCGGCTATAACATTTCGATTCTTCCAATGCAGTGCCTCCGATTGACCTGCTCGAAAATCTGAGCGCTGCGCGGACCACTCGGCGGCGATTGCGCCCATCGTTGCGATGCCGGCAAAGCAGCACCGCATGTAATTTTCCCAGGTGCGTCGGAGAGACTCTGTGTACCGTAATAGCTTCAGCAGAATCCATGCAAGTATGTGGATGCAGATCTAGCAGACGTTGTTCTTTACTGCATGTTCGGAGCTGGTAGAAAAACACCAGCGTTTGATACGGGGATTGGTTTCTATGCTAATAATTCAAAGTTTTGCGCAGCGCCTAAGCGCAAAGACACTGAGCGTTTTTGTCGTAACCGTTGCGGTAGTTGCGACTATGCCCTTCGGTTATTCTTTGGCCGCGCCGCGCGAGGACAAGCGCAGCCCGGTGGATAATAAGACCCACCGTGAGCGAATGGGGACGACAAGCCCTGCGAATCCGGAAAACTCGGTGCTACCGCCCCCCCTGTTACCCGGGCGCGGTCGATATACTGAGGCTCCGGCTGGCTTCGATAACGTTACGAACGGATTTCTGCCGCAAGGTCCAGACTTCATCACCATCAACGCCAACAACGTAGTGGCAGGACGCTCGTTCAATGACAACCGCTTTATCTTCGAGGAGGTGGAAGGGATAGCGGATGGATTGGGGCCTACCTATAACGCCCAAAGCTGTCGAGAGTGCCATCAGAATATTGTAACTGGTGGCGCCAGTCAGATAGCCGAGCACCGTGCGGGACGCGAGTCGGATGGTGAGTTCTTTGAATCGCAAGGCGGCTCCCTGGTGGAGTCGCGTGCTATTCATCCCGACATTATTGAACGCCAAAGCATCGAAGACAGCTTGCACACTTTTCGTATTTCCACTTCCATTCTGGGTGGTGGATATGTAGAAGCCATCTCCAACTCTACCCTCCTCGCGATTCGCGATCGGCAACCTGAGGCCATGCGGGGTTACGCCGTCATGGTGCCGTCCTTAGAGGCT
>JBDTMS010000706.1:0-3005 GCA_039934195.1 Betaproteobacteria bacterium | reverse complement strand
AACGCTGCGCAAGGTCTCGTCGATCGTTGCCCGCGCGTTATGAGCGGGGATGACTACGCTGACGGTCGTGGGCAAGTGAGAATTCGGCATTTGCTCTTCGGTTGAGAATCGGGACTGAAAAAAGCTTGGCTCTCGCTACGGACCGCGCTTGGTCTGATGTTAGAGCTCTTCGGTAAACTATTAAACTCATCGAAGGATCTTCTGCGTGCTGCTGCTTTCGTCTCCATACGGGAAAGGCGGTTCTCATCGTATTGACACGCCTGGTCCTAACCGCTGATGGTCCGGAGCCTTTGATGCTCAGGATCAAAAGAATGGAACGACCAGCCTCTTCGGTGCGAAACTTGCAGTGACGTGTCCCGTAAGCGCAGAGCAGCGGCCCGCGAGTGAGATCACTTCGCGCGATGAGGGAAGCAAAGCCATCGGGCTGGTCAATCCATCGCAACTGTCGGTCGTTCTGCCCGCTCGAATGGGCGGTGGATGTGCTCAATTAGATCATCCTGGCGCAGTGGAGGACTGTGCAATAAGTTCGGCGAACGATGGGCGATAAATCGTTTATCGCCGGACCCTCGCTTCCGGCCTGGGCTTTATTGCCGGCGAGCGCGTTGCTCGCACTCATCATGCTTTATGTCCTGCTGAGGACGCGAGGCAGTGCAGCGCGCTTCGTGATGTTCGCTTGCTGGTTCCGCTATATGCTTGATGTCTTCCATCAGCAGAGCCTGCGAATGTCTCCCGCCGGCTTGACGTGGGTTGCGCTCGGATCGGTTGGCATTATTTCCGTCGGCTTCGTCCTACTTGAGAAACGACGGTTTCTAATCTGGCCGTTCTTCCCGGTGGGAATCATTTGCTTGCTGATGATCGTCAGCGGCTTGATCAATGGCCACGGAAGCTGGGCGATCGAACCATGCGTTCGATTCATCTATTTCGTTGTCATCTGCGTCGCTTTCGCCAAGGCGGTTGAGCAGGGCGGATCGCGGTTTGTCTCGCGGTTTCTGTGGGTGTTCTTACCGCCGATATGCTTCCAGTTGATCTCGGTTGCCCTTGGAATCGTCAAGGCGGGAGAGGTCGACGGATCGGCAAGCTACATCGGCGGATTTTATCACGAGCAGAGTTTTTCGTTGATCCTGGCGACCTGTTTCCTTGCCGCCTGCTTCGCCACTCAGTTACCGCGTGCGATAAAAGCTGGGCTTATCCTGTATTGCCTAGTTGGGATCTGGATCGCCAATTATCGAACAACCATCCTGGGGATCACCCCACTCGCAGTGTTGCAGTTCGGCCGCGAATTCCCGCGGGCATTCCTCCAGGGTCAGCGAACGCTAGTGGTCGCCGCGATGGGTTTGGTCGTGGCAATAATGTTGACAATTACGACCGCAGGTGGTGGCGCCGCGCGCTTCGCCGACGTCGCCAACGTCTTCAAGACAGATCTAATCAAAAACCCGGCATCGTTTACGCGTGAAGACCGTCGCGTCCTGTCGGGCAGGCTCTACATCTGGAGCAACTACATTTACGCATACGACGAAGCCAAGCCGTTGCAAAAGATCATCGGGCTGGGCCCGGACAGCTGGTCGACGCGGTTCAATGTTTATGCTCACAACACGCTCGTGTCGTACCTCTACGAACTGGGCTTGCTCGGCCTGATTTCGATCCTGTTGCTGTGGGGGACGATGTTTTCACTGGCGCTGCGAGCCGAACGCAGCTGGCGGACGCGGATTGTCGCGGGCCACGTCAGTTTTTTCATCCTCAACATGGCGACGATGCCGCACTGGCAGATCGAGGGAAATATTCTGTACGGGGTATTGTGCGGGTTCACGCTAGCCAAAGTTCGCGAAGTTCGTCGAGTAGCAAAGACACGCACCGAAGCGGTGTACCGGCTAGACCGACGGGCCCCTGCGCAAGCCTACGTCCCGCACCGTCGCATGTCCCGAGTCGGCTAGGGTCCTCTGTCGCCCACTTGGCGGGGACACCGCAGCGTCTCCTGCCGCTAGGTGCGCGCGACTACCGGTCTCGGCGCATGCGTTCTCGAAGCTCGCCGGGGAAAGTTGTTCGACGGCACGCTCCATCCAAAGCTCGGCGGCGACGTCTAGTCGAGCTTCCTGACCTGCAGTCAGGGCGCGCGTGATCATTCGCGCGAACAGCCCCATTTCCTGTTTCCAGCGGTCGTCGACACAAATCGGCATTGCCGTCGAGTCAAACCGCATCGGGTTGCCCGAGACGCTATGCCAGGAATCGGGTGGGCTGCCACGCCGGGGTTCGAAATCGGATGCCGCTGTTATCGCCTCAAGATGCTGCTCTGGCGTGGCGCAGAAAGATTCGTACGAGATTGTAACCGTGCCTGGGTCAACCTTCTGGGAGAACTGCTGCGCTTGTTCGTTGAGAAGTTTCCACCGTGCAATCGCATGAAACAGCGTTTTCGAGCTCTGCAGCCTGGCGTAATCGGCAGTGGCGGCGTGCGGCCGGACTTTTTCGGTTCGCAAGCTATGCACATTCCCCGTGGCACTACGAAACATGTGCAGAGCGGACTGGCGTCCGATACCCGTATGCCGCAACGCAGCGGCGAAGGCACTCGATTTACTCGAGTCGATTAAAGGCCGATCCCCGCCGATCTTCGCCGCCGAAGCATAAAGCGCGCGCGCGACGTCGATGAACACGGCGCTAGGTTCGGGGAAGCGGCCCTGAGCGAGCGTCAGATTGCGCAGATGGCCTCGCGCGGCGCGGAACTCGGCGTCGAACCGGCGAGCATCGCGTTCGGTTATCGTTCCGAATGCGTCGCGCAGCACGGCGCTCCAGAATTCGCACTCGCGGAATACGACGCCGCACCCACACAGCTCGTCCTTGATCCAGCCCTTCTCCCAGATGAACGTCACTTCACCGAGCGCCGTGAGATCCAAGCGCTCGTGAAGGACGCCTTCGAGGAGCGTACTGCCGCTGCGGCCGCAGCCGATGATTGAGACGATCCGCATGCTCTATCGAGACCTATCGAAAGATACTGAGCTTGCCCAGACTTTGAT
>JBDTMS010000705.1:0-3014 GCA_039934195.1 Betaproteobacteria bacterium | reverse complement strand
GTCGAATTAGTTATCGCCCAACCGGGATTATACGGCCAGCAATATCTGCCGCCGCTGCCCCGGAACCATCTCGAGCGGCTTCTGCCATGGATTATAGCGCCGTCGGCGGGGCCTTCCCGCAATGTGCGCACGCCGTCTCAAGCGCGGGACACGTTATTTCCTTGGGGATATAATGCTAACTCAGGTAAAGCGCCGCGCAGCTCATCTTGGATGCGATCGGAGGTGGGCGAATCGAGAGCGCTACCGGTCCTATCTCGAAGGCACTATGGTCGAAGCATCTACGTTACTACCCACCCCGGTTACGCCGGCGTCCCGCGGTCTCATCGATACGCGCGGACGTCCGCTGCGCGACCTGCGCATTTCAGTCACCGACCGCTGTAACTTTCGCTGCACGTACTGCATGCCGAAGGAAGTGTTCGGCAAGGATTACCAGTTTCTCGAACGCGATCAGTTGCTGTCGTTCGGCGAGATCCATCGGCTGGTGCGCATCTTCCGCGATCAAGGCGTGGAAAAAATTCGCATCACCGGCGGTGAGCCGCTGGTGCGTCGCAAGCTCGAGCGCCTGATCGAAATGCTAGCGTACTGGGACGATCTCGATCTCACCTTGACCACCAACGGCTCACTGCTCAAACAAAAGGCGCGAGATCTCAAAAACGCCGGCCTCAAGCGGGTCACTGTCAGCCTGGACTCTCTGGACGACGCGGTATTTCGGACGATGAACGACGTTGACTTCCCTGTCGGCAAGGTGCTCGAAGGCATCGCAGAAGCCGCGGCGGTCGGCCTGCTGCCGGTCAAGGTCAACATGGTGGTCAAGCGCGGCGTCAACGAAGACAGCATCTTGCCGATGGCGCGTTATTTCAAACAGCACGGTCACACCTTGCGTTTCATCGAATTCATGGACGTCGGCGCGAGCAACGGCTGGAAGATGGAACACGTCGTGCCCTCGCGCGAGCTGGTCGAGCGGATCAATCGCGAGATGCCGATAGAACCTGTGGACCCCGGCTACCGCGGCGAAGTCGCCGAGCGCTGGCGCTATCTCGATGGCGGCGGCGAAGTGGGCTTCATCTCATCGGTGACCCAGGCGTTCTGCAGCGATTGCACGCGCGCCAGGCTATCGGCGGAAGGTCAGCTATATACCTGCTTGTTTGCGACCAGAGGCATCGATTTCCGCGCACCGCTGCGCAGCGAAGCGTCGGATGAAGAGCTTGCCGGACTCGTCGGAAAAGTATGGACCGCCCGCGCGGATCGCTACTCCGAAGTCCGCACGGCGCAGACGGCGCCGCTGCGGAAGATCGAGATGTCTTATATCGGTGGATGAGCGCTTGCGCGCATCTGTCCACCGATAGGGGCTAGGGGCTGGGGACTAGGGTGCTCACGGCGGCAAATCGCCGCCGAGGGGGGGCGCTGCGCTAGGGACTCGGGGCTAGGGACTAGGGTGAAGCCTGACCGGGCCGCTCCGCCGCCGTCGAGGATGACGCTTCGCTAGGGCTGGGGGCTAGGGTGAAACCCGCGGCCCCGCTCCGCTGCAAAACGATTTAATCTAGCGGCACGCAGCGCATGCCGCGCGCCTTACACACCCTAGACCCTAGCCCCGAGTCCCTAGCCCCTGGCGATAGCCCTGCCCCCAGTCCCTAGCCCCTAGGCAAGCCCGCCTCCATCGCAGCTCCTCTGACCGATACGCAAAGTCTAAATGACCAACCCCTCTACGTTGAGCTCCCTGGCGGCCGACTCAGACTACGACCCCGACTCCATGCCGGTCGCGAAAGCGCGCGAATACATCCGCGCGTTTCTCTCGCCCGTTACCGCAGTGGAAAGATTGCATCTACGCGCGGCACTCGGACGCGTTCTCGCAGAGGACGTCAAATCGACGATGAACGTGCCGGCGAATGACAACTCGGCGATGGACGGTTACGCGGTTCGTCACGCCGATCTCGCATCGGACGGCGACGTCACGCTGAGCGTCGCCGGAAGCTCGTTCGCGGGGCGGCCGTTCGAGGGCAGCGCCGCGCCGAAGCAAGCGGTCCGCATCATGACCGGCGGCGTTATGCCATCCGGGTTCGATACGGTCATCATGCAGGAACGTGCGCAGCGCGACGGCGACCGCGTTACATTTTCCGGCAATCAGCAAAAAGGCCAGAACGTTCGCTATGCCGGCGATGACATCCGGCAGGACGCTATCGTGTTTTCGCGCGGACAGATGCTCCGCCCCGCCGAGCTGGGCATGATTGCGTCGCTCGGGATCGGTGAAGTATCGGTCTATCGTAAGTTGCGCGTCGCGTTTTTCTCGACGGGCGACGAGCTGATGCCGATCGGCACGCCGCTGGCGAGCGGCCACATTTACGACAGCAATCGCTACACGCTGTTCGGCATGCTCACGCGCCTCGGCGTCGAGATCATCGACATGGGCTCGATTCGCGATAATCCGGCGGTAATCGAGCGCGCATTCGATGATGCTGCGCACGCAGCCGATGTCGTCATCACCAGCGGCGGCGTCTCGGTCGGCGAGGCCGACTTCGTGAAGCAGATTCTCGATCGCCTCGGCGAAGTGTTGTTCTGGAAAATCGCGATGAAGCCGGGCCGTCCACTGGCTTACGGCAAAGTCGGCGACGCACATTTCTTCGGACTGCCGGGCAATCCGGTCAGCGCAATGGTGACGTTCTATCAGTTCGTACGCGAGGCGTTGCTGGTGTTGATGGGCGTGCCGAACGCGGTGCCGCTGCCCATACTGCAAGCGGTTTGCACGACCGCTATCAAGAAAGCCCCGGGCCGCACCGAATTTCAACGCGGCATCTTGAGCAGCGATGCCGATGGCAAATGGACCGTACGGGTAACCGGCAATCAGGGTTCAGGAATACTCTCGTCGATGAGTCAGGCGAACTGCTTCATCGTCTTGCCGGATGCACAGGGCAACACCGCCGCAGGCGCGCTGGTTGACGTGCAGATTCTGGAAGGGTTGATCTGACGCGCATGCATCGTGCGGACGCCGGGCGCATACGCCCGCGCGCACGAGGCAG
>JBDTMS010000704.1:0-3016 GCA_039934195.1 Betaproteobacteria bacterium | reverse complement strand
GGCTGAATAAACGGGAAGCGAGAAACCGCTTCCACTCGTTCACGCGAAAACTTTGTGACAGAACCTCGTATAGTCCTCGATGGACGTATCCGCCTTGGACGTGCGGTAGGCTGGAGGAATGGCGGTAGCGAGCAGCGTGAAGACCGCAGCCGCGACAGGCGAAGCGGCCAGTATTTTCCACGTCGCGAGCGCAGAAGATAATCGATGTGGTGACACAGATGAAGCGCGTCCAGCGCATTTGCCGTATTTGGAGTTAAGCGTAGGGTTATAGGAGAAATGCTATTAGCATTAGCTGAATGAATGAGGGTTTAGCACGGACGACCGATATAGAAGATCGAAACATTGCAAAAAAAGTCGCGCAGAGGCTTCATTCGGTATGGTCGGAATCCTAGTGGTACAGGAGGTGGCTATGTGCCGGAGGTACGCAAGCGTCCAGTGAAGATCCTGGGCGCGGATACCGGCGTGGAGTTTGTCGATGACACAATAGTGGAGCTGGTGGGTTCGGGCGTCCGGCCTTTCATGCAGTTTGAGGAAGTGGGTGGATGCGAGGCGCTTCGTGAAGCTCTTCCTGGACGGCATGAACAGGCGGCCGGCTTGAAACAAGTATCGTTATGGTTGAGGAGTTTGAGGGTTGCCGCAAATTGCCCATCTTTTCAGCAAAAGCTCATTCGACGAACTCGTGCTCGACGCACTTCCTCCGGCTGAGCAGGCGCTTGCGCGCCCTAGTCGCCGAAATGTGCAACTTTTCATCATACTCATGCCCTTGCGGGTGCGGTTCGGGATCTTAAATTTGACATTCCGCTTGCGGCGTAGGGCGGCGACGCATTTTCCCGGTATGCTCTCAAAAAATTCCACCGGCTTTCGAGATGGCAAAGTCCCCGGCATCGCCAAGCAAGCGCATCAAGTTTGAAAATCCGCCGATCAACGAGTTGGTCATCGCCCTCTATCACCTGCCAATCGTCGAATTAAAGGCGCAGCACATCGGCATCTACTGGTTACGCATCCGCGATCAGTTCGAGTTCTGTGAGCAGCAGTTCCCGGTCATCAGCGTCCCCAATCTGCCCGAAACGGTGCCCAACGAAGTGTTCCCGTTGCCGCGCTTCTGGTTCTTCAGCACTCACCATCCGCTGTTGATTCAGCTTCAGCGCAATGCCTTCATGTTCAACTGGCGGCGTGTCGCGAACGCCGAATATCCCCATTACGAAACCGTCGCCACGGAGTTTTGGAAGGCACTCGAAACCTACAAGGTATTTCTCCAGGAATCCCTCGGCGCAAAACTCGACGTTATCCAGCGTTGCGAACTCACTTACGTCAACATCATCGATGCCAGCGAGGCCTTCAAAAACGTCGACGAGCTCCCCAATGTCTTGCCATTGGCCGCCAGTCTCACCGCCGCCAGCACCAAAAACCGAACGCTCGCCGGATTGAATGCGACCGTGACCTATCGTGTCAGCCCGACACTGTTGCTTGACCTTGCCATTCGCAGCGGCACACGGGCTGAACCCAAGGAGGCAGCCGCTGTCCTCGAGCTCAAGGCTTACGGCGCGCCTGCCGATCTTTCCTTGGAAAGCGCCAGGTCTTGGTATGATGCGGCCCACGACGCCACTTACAGCCTCTTTCTGGACGCTACCGGCAAAGACATGCAGAGGACGATATGGAAGCACCGCTAAGCACTGGCCTCGATCTTGAGCTCGATCCGCTAAACGCACTCGCGCCGGCCGGCTTCACCGGTACCAGCATTCCGCCCGATCTTCTGCCTCAACCGCTGCCCTCCGACGAAGACTGGAAAAGAGCGATCGCCCACCGGGCGCGAAACACCAATGGCGAAAACGCCACGGTCCACACCGATATTTCTTTCGACAAGGAGCGCAGCGCCGGCGAGCGCATCTTCGACGCGATCCAATCGCTTTATCTCAGCCATACACCGCCGCGAGATCGGCGTATCGCCGAGCGCATCACGGCCCTTTACCGTGATGCGCTTGCGGAAGATGAAACCATGCGCGCGGATTCGCTGGCGCAGTTTGCCGCGTTCTTCCTGAAAAATCCCGGCCTCGGGCTTCCTAAAATCACGCTGACTCCCGAAGGCACTCTGCGCGCACGATGGATCTGTGCGCCGGAGGATTTTGTCGCCATCGAATTCACCGGCCAGGCGCTTGCCAAAGCTGTCGCAGAAATCCCCCGCGACGGGGAGACGGCGCGCTATTTCTTTAGCGAGCCGCTGCGAACAATGGTCCACAGCGCCTATGCCATCGGCGCATCTTTCGCGTAACGATGTCCGATCTCGACCCCGCGCATCACTTTTTTCGCCACATCAAGAAAAGCTGGATCGACGAGGATTTCATCGAGCCGGCCGCATTTCGTCTGCGTGAGCAGGACGGCCAGTTCGAAAACGGCCTGTCGATCAACTGGGTTGAATACTTCGAAAAGACTACGCCTCACGAAGCCGTCGCACCGCTACGCGAAACACTCGAGAACAAGGGCCGATCTATCGGCGGTCAATCGAAATTCGCGTTGCTGAATGTCGGCGCGGCCAAAGAAGCGGCCGCACTTTACATGCCGGTCAGTATTGAGCTTGACGCGGAAGTCGATGATCCCTCGCATTCTTTGGTGAAAGGCTACGAAGTCTATAACGACCAGGTGGCCGAAGAGCTCGCCAAAGTTATCATCGAGGCCTTTCCCGCAAAGCCGGTCACAGCGTAAATTGCTTGAGGGTCTGCCAAGCAGGGCGGCGGTGTCCCTCAGACAGTTGCGGGTTAGGAGTGGCGGTACTGCTCGCACAACCTACGCGGCTTTGGTGTTGAGAGCAACTTTGGCAGTGGATGCTCTGCCAAGTGCGGTGCTCAGCACCCACAGATCGCGATAGCCTTGGATTCGGCGGAAGCTTCTCTCAGCGTCCAAGTATGCTGACGCCATCCACCGCAGCACCATCTGCGGATCACGCCATCGGCATATTCTACCAGCGACGCGACGCACTGCTCCATTTGGATTCTCGATGATGTTGGTGGTGCACAAACAG
>JBDTMS010000703.1:0-3025 GCA_039934195.1 Betaproteobacteria bacterium | reverse complement strand
CGGCATCGGGGTGCCGCAGCTCAACGACTATCGGTTATTTCTCACCAAGCTCGCCGTTGCGATCGCCGCCCAGACGGAGGAGGTCAAGCGTCGCCAAAAGCTGTGGGAAACCGAGCATGCGAGCTGGCTTGCGCTAAGACAGAAACAGCAGGCACTCGAAGTGCTGAGAGAGCGGCATGTAGCTGCCGAAGCCGTGGTGGAAGCCAAGCGCGAGCAAAAGCAGCAGGACGAATTCGCGTCGCGGTCCGGCAAGGCGAAGCCTCTGCAGGGCTGAGGGCGCCGCGGTTGCGGCGTCTACCCGGTCTGGGCGTCGGTCTTCGATTTCGTGGCACAGGCTTTGCAAATAGAGCTCCATTGCCACCTCACCGACGAGATCAAATGTCCGCGCTGCCTCCTGTTTCCAACGCCAACACAAAGCCTGCCGCCACCCATCCACAGGCATCCAACGCGAGCCCGGAGCCCGCAGATGAAGGCGTCTCGTTCAACGACGTGTTAGACGCACAACTCAGCGGAGCCCCCACGCGTTCTTCAGCCGGTCCGGTGCTGTTACAAGATGATCCATTAGCCGGGAAAGCCGCGTCCATCAAGGCCGACGGGGCAGACGACGCCGCCGCAGTGATCGATCTGTCGGCGCTGATACCAGTAGTAGCCACCGTGCCGGTTGCAGTTTTAGCGACCGTTGTCGCATCGAATGCCGGCGCGGCGGCAGGCGACGCCATACCATCCATCGCGATCTCTGCTCTGCCGATCAAGGCAACTGAAACGCAACCCAAGACCGCAAGTGCCGAGCCGCTAGTTGCAGCGATTCCGGATACCGCGAACACGGCAACAGCGGCGGCAAGTTTTGCCGCCGATGCGAAAGCGTTGCCGGTTGCGGCGGAAGACCTCAAACGGTCCGTCCTCACGGATGGCGATACGCAGATGCCGCCGACCCAGTCAGACATCAATGCAGTTGCGACGCCGACACGCGAAACGCGCGTCGCCGATCTGCAGCAGCCGCAGGCGACTGCGTCGATTCCGGGAACAGTCGGCGAATCGCGCTGGTCCGAGGCGCTCTCGCAGCGAGTTGTATGGATGGCCGGCCAACAGTTGCAATCGGCCTCGTTCCGTGTCGAGCCGCCGCAGCTGGGCCCGATCGAAGTGCGCTTGTCGATCAGCAACGATCAAGCGAATTTGCTATTCACCGCGGCGCATGGGGTAGCGCGCGATGCCATCCAGGCGTCACTGCCGAGACTGCAGGAAATGCTGGCCGACAGCGGCCTTACGCTGGGCAACGTTTCGGTCGGATCGCAGACACCGCAAGGACAACCCGACTCGGGCAACCAGGCGCAGCGATTCGCATCCGATAGCGAGCGTTCGTTCGGGACGGCCTCGGTGAGCCCCATCGGCGCGCTCGACAATTCCGCAAGCGCCGTGCGGCGCAGCGTGGGGCTGGTCGATCTGTTCGCCTGACGCGTTCGCGTTCAACTGGCGCACCACTCTCGCGAGGCGATTCGCAAAGCGCGCTTGGCGGCCTTGATTAGTTCTTAGAGACCACCTAGACTTCCACCGCAACGTCATTGTTTTTCTTAGGTTTGTGGTAGCTTGTCAGAAGATGGCTCGGGATCTCGCTGGAGAGACTGCGCTTTGCGCCGTTATCAGCCTCGTAGCTCACCTGAAACGCCCCCATACCGAGGAACTTATGGCTAAACCCAAGGAAGCGCCGGCAGCAGACGTTCCGGCTGCTGCCGCGCCCGGAAAAAAGAAACCCGTGATGATGATGGCAGCTATCGGTGCCGTCGTGGTCTTGGGGGGCGCCGGTGCATGGTACTTTCTCGGGCATAAGAATTCCGGGAACGACGCGACCAAGGCTAAGCATGAGAGTGCGCCGATCTTTACCTCGATGGAGCCATTCGTCGTCAACCTCGCCGGGGATGCGCAGCACTATCTCCAAGTCGGAATCGATCTGCGCGTAAGCGACAATTCGGTTACCGACAAGATCAAGCAGCATCTGCCCGAGGTTCGCAACGGCATTTTATTGCTGCTGTCGAGCAAGACGGTCGATGACCTCGCGAGCGTCGATCAAAAGAATTATCTGCGTGCGCAGATACGCGAGGTGGTGAACAAACCGTTGGGTGTGCACACTCCGGCAAAGCCGCCCCAGGTGAAACGCAAGCCGGAAGAAGGCGCATCGGGAGAGGCGCAAGCGGCGGTAGCTGCAACCAGCGGCACCTCGGCCATGCCTGAGCCTGAAGCGACAGAGAAGTCGGAGAAGTCGGAGGCGGCGCACACGGAGGAAATACCAGCCGGCGTGCTCGACGTTTTACTGACATCATTCGTGATTCAATGATGTAACAGCGAGGGTTCGCATGGCCGACGATATTCTGTCGCAGGAGGAAGTCGATGCACTTCTGCGTGGCGTAAGCGGCGACAGCGACGAATCCGCCGGCTCGGCCGAGTCGACGGCTCCGAAATCCTACGATCTCGGCCGGCAGGAGCGCATCGTTCGGGGTCGCATGCCGACCCTGGAGTTGATCAACGAGCGGTTTGCGCGTCTCCTGCGCGTGGGTCTCTACAACTTAATGCGCAGGAACGCCGAGATCTCCATCGGTCCGGTGCGTGTTCTCAAATATAGCGAATTCATCCGCAATCTCGTCGTACCCACCAACCTCAACATCGTCCATGTAAAACCATTGCGCGGCTCAGCGCTCATGGTGTTCGAGCCCACGCTGGTGTTTCAGGTGGTCGATAACCTGTTCGGTGGCAACGGCCGTTTCCATACGCGCGTCGAAGGGCGCGACTTCACCGCCACCGAAATGCGCATCATCCAGCGCATGCTGCAGATCGCATTCACCGAGCTCGAGGCGTCCTGGCAGCCGATCTATTCGTTGTCGTTCGAATATGTACGATCGGAAATGAACACGCAGTTCGCGAGCATCGCAACGCCGACGGAACTTGTGATCGCATCGACTTTCAGCATCAATCTGGGCGCGGGCGGCGGCGATTTTCACGTCTGTATGCCCTATGCTATGCTGGAACCGATCCG
>JBDTMS010000702.1:0-3027 GCA_039934195.1 Betaproteobacteria bacterium | reverse complement strand
GTGCTCGGCGTGATGGCGCGCAACCGCGACGCGAAGCGCGATCTGCTGCCGGTCGAGTTCGGTCCCACTGCCCAAGCGTTGTTCATTCTGTTGTTCGTGATCTCCGGCGCGACGCTGACGCTCGGCGATTTGCGATCCGGTCTCTGGGTCGGCCTCGCCTTCATCGTCGCTCGCTTTGTGGGCAAGCTGACCGGTGTGGTGTTGTTTGCGCGGCAGTCCGGACTGGCGATGCGCAAAGCCGGATTGCTGAGCATTACTTTGATGCCGATGTCCGCGACTGCGGTCGTCATGGTCGAGAGCACTGCGTTGCTATACCCGGAGTTCGGCGAGCGATTGTCCGCGATCGTGCTTTCGGCTGTCTTGATCCTGGAAATGATCTCGCCGCTGTTGACGCAATGGGCGCTGCGCTGGTCAGGCGAGGCGCATCCTGGTTAGCCGATGTCATCGCTCCCATTCAGCACTTCTGCGCTCTATACGCTTGGCGTCGAGCTCGAATTGCAGGTACTCAATTCGCGCGACTTCAACTTGACCGGCGCTGCAGGCGATTTGCTCGAGCTGCTCGATCAGTCACCGCATCCGGGCGACATCAAGCCTGAGATTACCGAAGGCATGATCGAGCTCAGCACGGCGATCCACAGCAACTACGCGAGCTTGATTGCCGAGCTCGGCGGGATCCGCGACGCGATGGTCCGCGAAGCCGGCCGCTTGAACATCGGCATTGCGGGTGGCGGCGCGCACCCGTTTCAGAAATGGCACGAGCAGCGCATCTTCGCCGCGCCGCGCTTCCAGCACATTCACGATTTGTATGGCTACCTCGCCAAGCAGTTCACCGTATTCGGGCAGCACATTCACGTCGGCTGCGACAGCGGCGACACGGCGGTACGGCTGACGCATTTATTCTCGCGCTACATCCCGCATTTCATCGCACTGTCGGCGTCATCGCCGTTCTTCCAGGGCGTCGATACCGCGTTCGCCACTTCGCGGTTGAACAGCGTGAGCGCATTTCCGTTGTCCGGACACATCCCATTTGTCCCCGACTGGAATGGCTTCACCGCCTATTTCGACCACATGCGCGCGCTACAAGTGGTCGAGAGCATGAAGGATTTCTATTGGGATATTCGGCCGAAGCCCGAATTCGGCACAATCGAAGTGCGCGTCTGCGACACCCCGTTGACGCTTGAGCGGGCAGCGGGACTGGCGACTTATGCGCAGGCGCTGGCGCGCTATCTGTTGGAGGAGCAGCCGCTCGAACCTTCGCAGGATGTCTACCAGGTCTATGGATACAACCGATTCCTCGCCTGCCGATTCGGACTCGATGCCGAAATCATCGATCCTTACGAGCGGCGCAAACGGTTGCTCGCCGAGGACATCACCTACACGCTCGGTCTGGTCAGCCGCTACGTCGACTCCGACGGTGCGCAAGCGCTCCAGCGTTTGCGCGATGTAGCAGCCGAGCGCCGCGGCGACAGCGCGCTTCTGCGCGCGCGATTCGCCCAGGACCGATCGCTCAGTAGCGTGGTCCGCTGGGCCGCGGCGCTTTGGATGCAGGGCGAGGGCGCCACACCCACCTGAGTGCGCGCACGATCGCGCAGGGTCGGACTAGATTGCGCGCACCCGCGCTGTGCCGATTTGCGCTGGGTCGGATTAAAGTTGCGCGCACGAGTGCACGATATGTGAGCAATCTGCACTGGGAATTTTTTTGGTGGAGTCTTTGCGCTGGGGTTTTTGCACTGGGGGTTTTTTGCACTGGGGGTTTTTTGCACTGGCATTCTGTCCAGTGGGGATCTTCTGATCATGCCTAAGATGCGCCCGCCGCTGAATATCGGTTTGTCGCCGCGGTTCTTGCACAAGAGCCCGCTCGAGCTCGGTCATCGCGGCAAGACGCTGCAATATCTGGAGCAATCCATTGCGCACTGGGTGATGACGCAAGACGCCTTGATCTTCATGATCCCGTCGATCGAGACGGGTGGCCTGATCCGTCGCAGTAATCTTAGCGCGGCCGACTATGCCGATGCCCTCGACGGCCTGGTTCTGCAGGGCGGCGCCGATGTGAGCCCGCGCAGCTATGGGCATGAGCCGCTGCGCTCGGAGTGGGAAGGCGACCGTTTGCGCGACGAGTACGAGATCGCGCTGCTGCGTGCCTTTATGGACAAGGGCAAGCCGGTGCTCGGCATCTGCCGCGGCGCGCAACTCATCAACGTTGCATTCGGCGGCACGCTGTGGCAGGACATCGGCACGCTGGTGCCGGATAGCTTAAGCCACTACGACTCCGACAAATACGACGAAAATTTCCACCGCCTGCGCATCGAGCCGGGCTCTGACTTGGCCGGATTGTTTGCCGGCCAGGACGCGATGCTGGTGAACTCCATCCATCATCAGGCCGTGCGCGATCTCGGCGAGGGTCTCGAAGTGGAGGCGCGTGCCGATCCGGACGGCGGGATCGAAGCGATCCGCTGGGCCGGCGACAGCTACGTCCTCGGGCTGCAGTGGCACCCGGAATTTCATTCCGGCCGTGAGGGCTTGCTCGATTGCGCACCGGTTCTCGAAAGTTTTCTGCGCGAAGCGCGGCGCATAAAGCTCAGCGCATAAAGCTCAGCGGCCGATAGTACCTGAGCGCAGCCACACGCCTGCTGCGGCGGAGCAGTGTCGTTCCAATCGCAGTGGCGGCGCGCCATCGGGATCGGCATGATGTGCGACGCAGCATGAGCTGCGGAAGGTACCCGCATACGCCTGCTGGGTATAGAGAAAAGACTTTTGCCGGCGCCTCTTGCAGAGACCGCTCAACTAGCCGCGAGCTTCTCCTGCAAGCGTTGTTGCCTGCGCTTGCGAATCGATTAACGTTCAAGGTACTCTCCATGTCTTGCGACGGAGACTGCTACGTCGCGATGCCATGATGCCTGTACGAAGTGCTGATTTTGAAGCGGGCAAACAATTGTCAGCCCGCGCCGCACTTCCAGCGAAGGACAGGCGACTTCCGGCTCAAGACGTATCGGCAACTTCCAGCACACGGCGTGCGATCGCGACTAG
>JBDTMS010000701.1:0-3032 GCA_039934195.1 Betaproteobacteria bacterium | reverse complement strand
CGATGTCGGTCTTGGAGTCTTCCATCGCCTGCTTTTCCACCTGCTGCTTGCGCAGCTCCACTTCGTAGAGCTTGGCTTTCATCATCGCCATCGCTTCGGCGCGATTGCGGTGCTGCGAACGGTCGTTCTGACATTGCACGACGAGGCCGGTCGGCAGATGCGTCAGGCGAATCGCCGAGTCGGTCTTGTTGACGTGCTGGCCGCCGGCACCGCTCGCGCGAAACGTATCGACGCGCAGATCGGCCGGATTGATCTCGATCTCGATGGTGTCGTCGACTTCCGGATAGACGAAAACGCTGGCGAATGAGGTGTGCCGGCGCGCATTGGAATCGAACGGGGATTTGCGCACCAGCCGATGCACGCCGCCCTCTGTGCGCAGGGTGCCGTAAGCGTAGTCGCCGCTGATCTTCAGCGCGGCGCTCTTCAAACCGGCAACTTCACCGGGCGATTCTTCCAGCACTTCGACCTTGAAGCCGCGCCGCTCGGCGAAGCGGATGTACATGCGCGTCAGCATCGACGCCCAATCCTGCGCTTCCGTGCCGCCCGAGCCGGACTGGATGTCGATAAAGCAGTTGTTTGGATCCATCGGGTTGTGGAACATGCGACGGAATTCCATCGCCGCGATTTGCTGCTCCAGACTGTCGGTGTCGCCGGAGACGGATTCCAGGGTCGACTCATCGTTCTCGTCGCGCGCGAGCTCGAGCAAATCCCGGCTGTCGTGCAAGGTCTGCGCTATGCGGTCGAGCGATCCGACGACGGACTCGACGGCTTTGCGCTCCTTGCCGATTTCCTGCGCGCGTTTGTTGTCGGCCCAGATCGCGGGATCTTCGCCGAGCTTGATCAGCTCTTGCAGACGGACGGTTTTGACGTCGTAGTCAAAGATACCTCCGAAGCTCGGCCGACCGTTCATCGAGGTCGGCAAGCTTGTTGTCGATGGCGTTTAGCCGCTCTGCGTCCATGGTTCGAATCCTTGTGTCGTGTGCGCGCGGAACCCGCCCAGAATTTGTAAACGCAACGAAGGTATGCGTTAGCGGATAGGCGCACGAAACCGGCAATTCTAGCAGCCCAGCGTCCCCTCGGCGAAATCGGATACTGCTGCAGCCCGGGCTCAGCTTATACCGGCCTCGCGCGGCTCCCAGTGTTCGAGCACGAGCTGCAGCGAGCGCGACCCGTTGAACTCGTTAACGTCCAAACGATAGACCGCATGAATCTCGGTCGGCAACGTTTCCACCGTGCCGAACAGCACCGCATTGACCGTTCGTGCTCGTCCTTCCAACGAAGCGAGTTGCAACCGCAAATGGCGCCCGCCGACGATGCGTTGGTCTTCGACTTTGAACGCGCCGCGAAAACGCGGCGGTGCGAAACCTTGTCCCCACACGCGCTCGGCCAGCGTTTCCGCCAGGCGCAGGCTGATGTCGTGCGTTTCCAGCGAGCCGTCGGTTTCGATCCGCAGAGCAAGGTCGGCGGGACTGAGCAACCCGCGTAACGTGGCGTCAAACGCATCTCGAAAGCGCGGGAAATCGGCCGTGCGGATGGTCAAGCCGGCTGCAGCGGCGTGACCGCCGAAGCGCAACAGCATGCCGGCGTTGCGCTTGTCGATTAGATCGAGCGCGTCGCGTAGATGCAAAGTCGAAATCGAGCGTCCCGAGCCTTTCAGCTCGCCGTCTTGTCCTTGCGCAAATGCAATCACGGGACGGTTGAACCGCTCGCGGATGCGCGCTGCCAGAATACCGATCACGCCTTGGTGCCAGGTCGGATCGTAGAGAGACAAGCCGAACGCATCGCCCGGCTGCATCGTTTCCAGATGATCGAGTGCGCCGTCGTGCATCGTTGCTTCGATCGTACGGCGCTCGCGGTTGAGGTGATCGAGCTGAGCCGCCAGCGAATCGGCTTGTGCGTCATCCGCGCAGATCAAGCATTCGATGCCGATCGACATGTCCTGCAGGCGTCCCGCTGCATTGAGCCGCGGACCGAGCACGAAGCCGAGATCGTATGCGCTGGCGCGTGCCGCATCGCGTCCGCCAACGCGCAGCAGCGCCGAGATGCCGGGCCGGCAGCGTCCCGCCCGAATTCGCTGCAAGCCTTGTATGACCAGGCGGCGATTGTTGTCGTCTAGGCGCACGACGTCGGCGACCGTGCCGAGCGCGACGAGATCGAGATACTCGGCAAGGTTCGGCTCGGGCCGTAACGGCGGATCGAATGCACCGCGCTTACGCAGCTCCGCGCGAAGCTGCAACATCGCGTAGAACATTACGCCGACGCCGGCCAAATGCTTGCTCGGAAATTCGCACGCGACCTGATTGGGATTGACGATGCAGGCCGCGTCAGGCAGCCGATCGCCGGGCAGATGATGATCGGTGATGAGCACGGCGATGCCGAGACGGTTGGCTTCGTCGACGCCATCGACCGACGCGATACCGTTGTCCACCGTGATGATGAAGTCCGGCTTGCGTTCGGCGGCGAGTCGCACGATTTCAGGCGTAAGTCCGTAGCCGTATTCGAACCGATTCGGTACCACGTAATCGACCTGCGCGCCCATCCGGCGCAGCGCGAGCAATCCGACCGCGCAGGCCGTCGCGCCGTCGGAGTCGTAATCCGCGACGATCAGCAGCCGCTTGTTCGCAACGATGGCGTCGGCCAGAATTTCGCCGAGCCGCGTGAGGTTGTGCATGCGGTGGGGCGCAGTGAGCTGAGCGAGCGCGGTATCGAGCTGCGCAAGCTCGGTCACGCCGCGCGCTGCAAGCACGCGTGCGAGCACAGGGTCGAGTCCGCCTGCAATCAGAATGCTGCAGATGTCGAGCGAAAATGCGCGGTCGATGATTTCAGGCATCGCGGCGGGAAAGATTATCGGCGGTCCACGCGGGCCGCCAGGCATGCCAGAATTTCCAGCGGTCAGTGGCATTCAGAGTAAAGCGCAGCGTGTGCGCCTCGTTCGCGATGTGCAAAGCGAGCCGATCTAGTTGTCCGCCCGCAATGGCGTCGAGCAAGGGCGTGATCCATCGCGTGTCCATGCGCTGCAGCTCGGCCTCGTG
>JBDTMS010000700.1:0-3034 GCA_039934195.1 Betaproteobacteria bacterium | reverse complement strand
ATTGTAGTGATTCAAGGCGGTTCATGGCATCGCGGTTATCGCCCACCGCCCGTAGCGTCGAGCAGGCAGGACCGAACGGCGATTGGCGCTACCACGCGCTGCTGCAGGACCGCAATCCGCGCAATCGCGTAAGATTCAATCTTAACGGCCGCACTCGCAGCCCGATATTCTGAACTCTTTCTTGCGCATTCTCATGGCCGAATCCAGCAACTGGGCTTTTCCCGATAATCTGCAGCCCGACCCCGAGGAATTTCGCTTCGATCTCGCAGCCGCACTCGATTCAGTGGTGATGGTGCGCGCGGAGATTCCCGAAGACGCATTCACCGCCACCATCCTCGGTACCGAGCGCGTGGGCAATGGCGTAGTGATCCGCGACGACGGCCTCATTCTCACCATTGGCTATCTCGTCACCGAAGCGCAAACCATCTGGCTCACCACGAACAGCGGCGCGGCAGTCCCCGGTCACGTGCTCGCTTACGATCAGGCCACCGGCTTCGGACTGGTGCAGCCGCTGGGCCGGCTCGGCGTCCCGGCGCTGCCGCGCGGATCGGCGGCATCGTGCGCCGTCGGCGATCAAGTCATCATCATCGGTCACGGCGGTCGTGCGCACGCCTTGAAGGCTTCGGTGATTTCCAAACGTGAGTTCGCCGGCTATTGGGAATACGTGCTGGATGAAGCGATGTTCACCGCACCGGCGCATCCGGAGTGGGCTGGTGCGGCATTGGTGAGCAGCGACGGTCGCCTGATTGGCATCGGCTCGCTGCTCGTACAAGAAGCGCTCGACGGCGAATCCGTGCAAGGCAATATGATGGTGCCGATCGACTTGCTCGACCCGATTCTCAACGACATGCTGACGACTGGCCGGTCGGGCCGGCCGACACATCCGTGGCTCGGCATGTACACGTCGGAAACCAGCAAGCAGCTCGTGGTGGGCGGGCTTGCGAAAACCGGTCCCGCAGATCGCGCCGGCGTGCGTCAAGGCGATCTGGTGCTCGAAGTCGCGGGCGAACGCGTTACGACGCTCGCCGATTTGTTTCGCAAGGTTTGGCGGCTCGGCCCGGCGGGCACCGAAGTGCCGCTCACCTTGGCGCGCGATGGCTCTCTGCTGCGCGTCCGGCTGAAATCGGCCGATCGCAACGACTTTCTCAAAAAACCTCCACTTCACTGAGCGCCTACGGCTTCGCAGTCGGTTCGCGTTAAGCTGAAGCGACTGCCTAGCGCAGCACGGGCGCCAACCCTACGGCTCAATCCGGATCCTCCCGCAGATGCACGCGTCGGTTCGAACGACACGCGAGACAACTAAGCGCGTGCCATATACCATTCAAGCAACCTAATCTGCGTCAAGAACGGACACACGCTGCCTTATCCGAGCAGCCCCAGATATGTCCACTGCGCTGGCCGATACGTTTCCCAAGTTGCTGATCGAGCACGCTGCTGCGCGCGGCGAACGCACCAGCATTAGAGAAAAAGACCTTGGCATATGGCAATCGTGGACGTGGTCGCAAGCGGCTGAACAAGTCCGCGCCTGCGCGTGCGGATTGGCAGCGATAGGCTTCCAGCGCGGCGACAACCTCGCTATCGTCGGCGACAATCGGCCGCAACTCTACTGGGCGATGAATGCAACGCAGTCGCTCGGCGGCGTCGCGGTGCCGCTCTACCAGGATGCGGTCGCCGATGAGATGGCCTACATTTTGGACAATGCCAACATTCGCTTCGCTGTCGCAGAAAATCAGGAGCAGGTCGACAAGCTGCTGGAGATCAAACCGCGGCTGCCCGGACTCGTAGCGATCATCTACACCAATCCGCGTGGGCTGCGTCACTATGATCAGCCTTTTCTATACAGTTATGATCGCGTGCAAAAGCTGGGGCGCGAGCGCATCACTGCGCAACCCGAGTTCTTCGCAGATCAGTTGGCGCAAACGCAATCCGACGATGTTGCGGTGATGTTGTACACATCCGGCACGACCGGCAAACCGAAAGGCGTGTGCCACACGCATGCCGCCCTGATCGCAGCCGCGCGCGGTGGCTGCGAGTTCGACCGGCTCGGTCCCCGCGATGAAATCCTGTCTTATCTGCCGATGGCGTGGGTCGGCGACAACTTGTTCTCCTACGCGCAGGCATTAGTCGCCGGCTTCACCATCAACTGTCCGGAGTCGCCCGACACCGTGATGACCGACATGCGCGAGATCGGACCGACGTATTTCTTCTCGCCGCCTCGGGTGTTCGAAAACGTTCTCACGCAGCTGACCATCCGCATGGAAGATGCATCGCGCATCAAGCGGGCAATGTTTCGTTATTTTCTGGTAGTCGCACGTCGCTGCGGTGCTGACATCCTGGATGGCAAGTCCGTCGGCCTGCGCGATCGCCTGCTCTACATGCTCGGCAACGTGCTGGTATTCGGCCCGCTGCGCAATGTGCTCGGCATGAGCCGTATCCGCGTCGCCTACACTGCGGGCGCCGCGATCGGTCCGGATTTGTTTCGCTTCTATCGCTCGATCGGCCTCAATCTCAAACAGTTCTACGGCTCCACAGAAACCTGTGCGTATGTCTGTCTGCAGCCGGACGGACACATCAAGCTAGATACGGTCGGGCCGCCCGCGCCCGGCATCGAGGTCCGGATCGCGCCTGACGGCGAGGTGCTGGTCAAGAGCGCGGCGATGTTTCGCGGCTACTACTTGCAACCGGAGGCCACCGCGGAGGCGTTCAACGCCGACGGCTTCTTACGCACCGGTGATGCGGGATTTTTCGATGCCGACGGCCACTTGAAGATCATCGATCGCGCCAAAGACGTCGGCAAGCTTTTGAACGGGACGGTGTTCGCACCCAACTACATCGAGAACAAGCTCAAGTTCTTTTCTTACGTGAAGGAAGCCGTCGCGTACGGCGATGGCCGTGAGCGCGTGTGCACGTTCATCAATATCGATCTCGATGCCGTCGGCAATTGGGCCGAGCGCCGCGGCATCGCCTATTCGGGATATACCGATATCGCTGCCAAAGCCGAGGTGATCGATCTGATTGCCGATTGCGTCGATCG
>JBDTMS010000699.1:0-3035 GCA_039934195.1 Betaproteobacteria bacterium | reverse complement strand
TGGACGTCGCACTCGATGTCGGCTTCGCCGATCTGTCGAACTTCGTGCGCACGTTTCATCGCGCCGCCGGGGTTTCGCCGCGCAGCTTTCGCAGCGCTGCTAAGGGCGATCGCAAGATTTTCCAAGAACGCATCGCATGCGGCATCTAGGATGATCCCTCCACTCAAGAGGAGATCTTCATGTACGACCACATCGGATTGCAGATCGAAAACATCGACGCCAGCGTGCGCTTCTACACGGGGGCGCTTAGTGCGCTTGGATTTGGGCTGTGCTCACGCGATGCATCCGGCGCAGGCTTCGGTGCGCCGAATGCGCCCTCGCTCTGGCTGTATCGCGCCGGGAGCGAGAAAGGCATGTCGGCGCGCCCAGTGCACATTGCTTTTCGTGCGCCGGACCGTGCGTCGGTCGAGCGCTTCTATAATCTTGGTCTAAGCGCAGGTGGTCGCGACAACGGCGGCCCGGGTTTGCGGACCGACTACAGTCCCATCTACTACGCCGCGTTTCTGCTGGATCCCGATGGCAATAACATCGAAGCAGTCTGTCTGCGTTAGCTGGAGCTTCGCACGGCATCTCAGTATTGGACGCCGCGCAATCGGTTGTCCTTATCTCGCGGCGCCAACCTTGAAACGCTCCCACCGGCTGCTGCGTTAGTGTCGTGAAGAGCCACTCGTGCTCTTCACGACAACCGGTAATAGCGATCTTGCGTACTGGCCGGTTGCTCCCCGTCATCCAAGGAAACATTGTGCTGACGTTCATCGACGCGGCGCTTTTGTACAGGTAACTTGAGCGCGCTCCTCGTGGACCGAGGTCCCGTTTCCCGCCCGCACCCAGCAGCATGTTCCGGGTCGCCACGCGGTGACGCCCACCCGGTCTCGAGTGAGCACCACCCGCAGACGGGTAGATAACGAAAAGCCAAGCCGCTGTCAGCCGAGCACCTTAAATTTGGTGAACGGCGCGCGGCAAAGGTGCTTCGGTGTTCCGCTCCGTACGTCGGAACGTCAGTCCTCAGACAGCAGACAGGTGACCCAAGTGGATGAAAGAAACGATTACGGTTTCGCAGCCGATTTTTCTCGGCGCCGTTATTTGCAGACAGATGCCGCCAGCCGGCTAAACAGCGCGTTGGAAGAGCCCGATGCCACCGCCTTCTTGCTGTCCTTGATGGAGCTGGCTCGATCGTACGGCGTCGCCGCTACCGCGCGTGAAGCCGGACTCAATCGCACAGCGCTCTACCGGACGCTCTCGCAAGGTGCCGACCCAAGATTCAGCACCCTGGTTTCGCTGCTCTCGGCGATGGGACTACGGATGGTCGTCCAGCACGTCGTGAAGAATGTCCCGAGCGAGGCGCCGAAAGAGCGCTGATCCAGTCACTATGGGGTGTTTCGCGATTGCCCCATATCTCTTAAGCGCCGGGCGAGTTACGCTAGGCGATCCTACGAAAACCGGCGTCTGACGCCGGTTTTCATTCCATCGCCGCCCCCAGGTCGATACATGACCCGTCCGGACTTTCAAGTCAAAGCGCTAAAGACCAGCTTGCGGGAATCCGAAGCCCGCTACAGCTCGGTCATTGCCGCAATGGCCGAAGGGGTAGTCATCATCAGCAAGCACGGCCGCGTGGTGGAGTGTAATGAATCCGCACAAGTCATTTTGGATCGCAGCGCGGATGAAATCATCGGCCGCCGTGGCTCTGCAATCAGCCGTACAGCAATCAAGCAAACCGGTAAGCGGTTTCCATTGAGCGAGTGCCCGGTAGTCTCGGCCTTGCGCGGAATCGCGTGCAGCGGCGTCGTCATGGGTATTGCATCCCTGCACGGGACGCGCTGGATTTCGGTCAACACGCGGCCGATCTTCGATGGTGCCAGCGACGGCGTTACCGCCGTGGTTGCATCGTTCAACGACATCACGGAACGCAAGGTTGCCGAAGAAGCGCTACGGCGCTCGGAAGAGCGGCTCTACTACCTCGCCACGCACGACGTGCTGACCGGGCTACCGAATCGGTCTCTGCTGCAGGCGCGCATCGATCACGCGGCCGCGCTGGCCGAACGTACCAATAGCTTGGTGGCTATTCTGTTCGTCGACCTCGACCGATTCAAGCAGATCAATGACACGTTGGGGCATGCCGCCGGCGATGCATTGTTGAAAGCGGTTGCGACGCGTTTGCAGGAATGCGTGCGCGATGCCGACACCGTCGCTCGCCAGGGCGGGGATGAGTTCGTGGTGGTCATGGAGAATGTGCAAACCATGGAAGAAGTGCAATTAGCGGCGGACCGTATGCAAGCTATGCTGGCGAAACCGCTGACGATCGCCGGCCAGGAGGTGTACATCACCGCGAGTATGGGTGTGTCCCTGTGCCCGCAGGACGCGCAAGATGGCGCCACGTTGATCCGGCACGCGGACGTCGCGATGTACCGCGCGAAGCAACTCGGCCGCAGCTGCGTCGAGTTCTACGACGCACAACTCGATGTGCATTCGCGCGAACAGTTGTCGCTCGAGACGCGGCTGCGCGGTGCGGTCGATCGCGAGGAGTTCCAGCTTCATTATCAACCGAGACTCAATCTGCATACCGGCTGCATCTGCGGCGTCGAGGCTTTGATCCGCTGGAAGACCGCAGAAGGCAGAATCGTCGCGCCTGGCGAATTTATTCCGATGGCCGAAGACACCGGCGTGATCATTCAGATCGGCGAATGGGCGCTGGGAGAAGCGTGCCGCCAGGTAAGGGCATGGCAAGATCAGGGTTTACCGGCCGTGCCGGTGTCGGTGAACCTGTCTGCCAAACAGTTTATGGACGACAAACTGATCGATCGGGTTGCCGCTGCGCTGTGGGAGGCAAAACTAGAACCGCGCTGGCTGGAACTAGAGATTACCGAAACCGCAGCGATGGCGGATCTGGCCCTGTCTGCGCGAATTCTACAGACGCTGCACCGCATGGGGCTGCGCGTATCGCTGGATGATTTCGGCACCGGCTATTCGTCGCTATCGTACCTGCGCCGTTTTCCGATCTACGCACTGAAGATCGATCGCTCGTTCATCAACAATAC
>JBDTMS010000698.1:0-3035 GCA_039934195.1 Betaproteobacteria bacterium | reverse complement strand
TATGGCCTTGGATCGTGCTGCTGGCGATAGTCGGATTGACCGCGCACTACTGCATTACACGCGCATTCCGACTCGCCGACGCGACCGTCGTGGTGCCGATAGATTTCGTACGGCTGCCGTTGATTGCCATCGTCGGCTGGCTGTTCTACGGTGAGCACGTGCAAATTTGGGTCTACGTCGGCGCGCTGTTCGTGTTCGCGGCGACGTGGCTGAATATCACGGGCGGCAAGTCGGTCGCCGCCGTTGAATCTACTGCATAGCGGCGCTGATCTGCGCAGCAGCTAACGCTTCACGCGGCGCGGCTCCTGTTTTTGCTTACTGCGGATGCTGTGGCGGCGCGCGAGCATTGCATCGATGAGCGAAGACAACACCACCGCGAGCTCGCGAGCACGCTCGCCATCCGGGAAAATTTCCGGTCGCCGATACGACAACCAAGAATACGCCGCGCACAGACGACACGAGTCCTCGGCTTCCTGCAAGTCCATCCGCTCGAGATGATGCGCATCGGGCGAGTGATAAATCTGTCCCTTGGCCATCGCCCACACCCAGCCGCGCCACGCGGTTTCCAGCACGACGACTTTGGTATTGATCGGCACCAGCGACAGCATCACGCGATCCTCCAGCGACAACTGGGTCGCATCGAGGACCGGCGTTCGCGCTAGTTGCTCGCCGAGATTTGCCGGCACGAAAAAGTCGTCCTGCAAATCGAGATTCTTGACGAAGCGCTGCAGCAGCTTCTCGAGCGCACGCTCGCCGGTCGCCTCGGCCAGCGCCCGCAGATGCTCGAGCGAGGGCGACACCTGAAAGCGTGACATGTGCAACGCATCGGGCTGCTTGCGCAGCTCGCTCGACAAGTGCCAGTGCGTATCACCGTCCAGTCCGCATACTCTTCCCGCTTCGTGCAAACCGTAGCGGCCCGCGCGGCCGGCGATCTGATGAATCAGCGCGCGCGGCAAGAAATCTTCTTCGTAGCCGTCGTACTTTCTCGCGGTGGTGAATACGACGCGCGAGATCGGCAGGTTCAAACCCATCCCGATTGCGTCGGTGGCGACAACGATTGCAGCATCGCCGGATTCGAAACGGCGCGCCTGCGCCCGCCGCGCTTCCGGCGACAACGCACCGTAGATCGTCGCGACCGAACGGCCCATGCGCGAGAGCTGCTGCGCGAGAGACAGCACGTCGCGCCGCGAAAACGCGATCAACGCATCGCCGGGCCGCAGCGCGTTGAGACTGCCGAGCGGTTTGCGTTCGAGCTCGAGCGGCCCCATGCGCTCGCGATACTGGACTTCCAACGTCACACCAAGCCGATCGGCCAGCGCACGCAGCGCGGGCTCCGCGGCCGGACTGCCGAGTAGATATACAGTCTGCGCAGGCACGCCGCACACCGCCGCCGTCCACGCGCCGCCGCGTTCCGGATCTTCGAGCATTTGCACTTCGTCGATCACGGCGACGTCGACCATGCGCTGCGGATCGAGCATCTCCACCGTGCTGGCGAAATGCGTCGCGAGCGGATTGAGCTTGCGCTCCTCGCCGGTGATCAGACTGACCGCGACACCGGCCGCTTCGAGCCGCTCGTAATTCTCATTGGCGAGCAGGCGCAGCGGGGCGAGATAGACGCCCGAGCTCGCGCGCTTGATCGCTTCGATCGCATCGTGCGTCTTGCCGGAATTGGTCGGGCCGAGAAACGCGACGAACTTACGCGGCAGCTTGTGGGCCGGGAAACTTTCCGGATAGTCCTTCAGGCTGACCGCCGCCTTTACTTTCTCGGCAGTGAGATTCTCGCGCTGCTTGACGTGCGCGGCTTGCATGCGCTCGATGATGGTCGCGAAGCGCGATTTCTCATCGACACCATCGGTTACCAAACCAGGCCAGAACCGCCGCGCATCGAGGCTGAGCTCGTCCGCAAGCGCACGCGCGCGTTGCAAGAATGCGCTTACGCGTGCCGCCATCGCCTCGTTGACAGCGGGATTGAGGCGCTGTGCAATCAGCTTGGCGCGATCTTCGGTGCTGACTTTTTTCCACTTACCCGCTTTCATCAGCGCGCCATCGGGCGGCATCAGCGTATACGGAATACGCTCGCCATCGAGCTGCGCGTCACCCGAGACGTTGAGCATGAATACGCCGTTGCGCTTGAGCAGCACGGCGTTGTGCGCTTTCAGATACGCGAATAGCGCTTCATTCGCGCCGCTGCGAGGCTGGCTCGCATCCGTGTCTGCACTGGCGTCGCCGTCGGCTTCGGGCAAAACAGGCAATACGAATTCTTCGGACATGGGGACGCTGGTCATTTACCTGAGTGAGCCCAACAGTAACGGGTGCGGGAGCGAATGGGAAGCGCGATCGCCCCGCTATCGATCGCCGCAGCACGTCCCGTCTGCGAACAGTATCCTATGCGCCCACACCGATGACTCGACTATGCCGCGCGTTTCGAAAAACATATCTGCAATCGCCGACAGCAGCACCGCCCTGCTCGACGCTGCACGGACACTCTCCGCCGAGCTCGCGCGACTCGAATTTCCAGCGCCGGTGGCACACGTCTACGATCCGTATCGCTACGCATGGGCACCGTATGAGCAATACGTCACGCGTTTCGGACGAGCGCCGAAGCGTGTGGTGCTGCTGGGCATGAATCCGGGCCCGTTCGGCATGATGCAGACCGGTGTTCCATTCGGCGAGGTCGCTGCCGTGCGCGACTGGATGGGTATTCGCGCACCGGTCAAGGTCCCTGCATCTCAGCATGCCAAGCGCACCATCGACGGCTTCGAATGTACGCGATCCGAGGTGAGCGGCAGGCGACTTTGGGGATGGGCGCAAGGGCGCTTCGGCAGCGCCGAGCGCTTTTTTAGCGACTGGTTTGTGCTGAACTATTGCCCGCTGGCGCTGCTGGAAGAATCGGGGCGCAACTTCACGCCGGACAAGCTGCCTGCCGCGCTGCTTGCGCAACTGTACGCAGCGTGCGATCGCCAGCTTGCTGTCGCGCTCACCGCGCTGCAGCCGGAGTGGGCAATCGGCATCGGCGGATTTGCCGAGAAGCGTAT
>JBDTMS010000697.1:0-3036 GCA_039934195.1 Betaproteobacteria bacterium | reverse complement strand
GCACGCGGCACGGCGTGATGGCGACCAACACACCCGATGTGCTGACCAACAGCGTTGCCGATTTCGCCGTGTGCTTGACGCTTGCGACGTGCCGGCGCCTAACCCAATCGGAAGCCTATTTGCGCACCGGCGCCTGGCAGGGCACGCACCTGAAGCAGTTGCTTGGTATGGATCTACACCACGCCACCGTGGGCATCTGCGGCTTCGGGCGGATCGGTCAAGTCATTGCCGAGCGTCTGCAGGGGTTCAAGCCGAAGCTCCTGTACAGCACGCGCAAGCGAGTGTCGGAAGACATCGAACGCTCGCTCAACGCGACTTTTTTGGCCAAGGACGAATTACTGCGGCAGTCGGACATCGTCATCCTGATCCTGCCGTTCACGGCCGAGACGCACCACTACATCGGCGCCCGCGAGCTGGGCCTGATGAAGAAAACCGCCGTGCTAATCAACATGGCGCGTGGGGGCATCGTCGACGACACCGCGCTGATCGATGCCTTGAAGGCGCGGCAGATCTGGGCGGCCGGCCTCGATGTCTACGAGAACGAGCCGCGCGTGACGCCAGGCCTGTACGAGTTGGCCAACGTGGTGCTGACGCCGCACATCGCCAGCGCATCGGAGCCAACGCGGCAGGCTATGGCCATGCGCGCGGCGAAAAATTGCGTCGCTGCGGTGACGACCGGCACTGCGCCGGACCTGTTGAACGCGGACTTTGCCCAACATAAGCGCTAGAGCGGACCAATAATCGGCCTGTGCGAAGCGCCCGTTACTTCATCGAATCAGCTCATCTTCGCGGATGACATCGACCATGCGAACTTTTACTGACTCACATGCTGCTTGCGCCAATTAAAACCACGGACGACCTGTTTGCCTTGAGTCTGGCGGACGTCGTGCGCAGGCTGTCCTCAGGCGAGCTGACCTGCGAAACTTATACCCGGGGCCTGTTCGACCGTATCGATCAGCTCGACCCGCTGCTCATGGCGTGGGAAGCGCTCGATCGCAACCGTGCACTCGAAGCAGCACGCGAATCCGATCGGCGCCTGCGTGCCGGCCGCACGCCGGGTGCGCTGCACGGCGTGCCGGTCGCGGTGAAAGATATCATCGATGTGCGCGGGGTCGTAACCACGATGGGATCGCCGATCTACCGGCAATACATCCCTGAGACGAATGCCGAGGTGGTCGATCGGCTGCATGCGGCCGGCGCCTTCGTGCTCGGCAAAACGGTGACCACCGAATTCGCGTTCATGGTGCCGAACAAAACGCGAAACCCGTGGAATGTCGCGCACACGCCGGGCGGCTCATCGAGCGGGTCGGCCACCGCGGTCGCCGCGGGCTTCGTGCCGGCTGCAATCGGCACGCAGACCAACGGATCGGTAATCCGGCCGGCCGCATTTTGCGGCATCGTCGGTTACAAGCCAGGTAAAGATGTGCTCTCGACCGAAGGCATTCTGACGTTCAGCACGACATTCGATCAGCCCGGCGTGTTTGCCCGCAACGTTGAAGATGCCGCGATCCTGGTGGCAAACCTGGCGCATTCCCGCTGGACGATCAGCTCGCAAATCACCGCACTCAAGCACGCGCCGAGCGTGGTCGCCGTGCGCACCCCGGTGTGGCATCTCGCCGATGCAGATCAGCGTGAGCGCTTCTCAACGGACATCGCGATATTGCGCGAAGCGGGCGCGGTTGTGGATGAAACGGAACTCGCACCGAGCTTCAACGATGCTATCAAGGTTCATCGCATCATCATGCTGCACGAAGCCGCGCAGGCGTCAAAGCAAGTGCGATTGCACCACCGCGAACAGTTGAGCAGTTTTCTCGATGCAGCACTGGAGGAAGGCGAGCGTATCTCGGTGCCGGAATACGAGCGGGCGCTGCGCAAGCGCGAAGCCTTGCAGCGAGACTTTTCGCGATTCCTGGATGACTACGATGCAGTGGTGACGCCGCCCGCCGCCGGTGAGGCGCCGCCATCGCTCGACAGCACCGGTGACCCGAGCTTCTGCACGATCTGGACGCTACTCGGCGTACCGGCGATAACGATACCGACTGGGCTCGGTTCGCGCGGTATGCCGCTGGGCCTGCAGATTATCGGCAATCCCGGCGAATCGAATCATTTGCTGTCCACGGCGATGTGGTGCGAGCGCCAGTTGCCATTCGGCGGCCTGCTCAACCGCGAGAAGAATCACTGATTGGCCCACAAACATCAGTGATCGAGGAGCACGGCTCACCTGTACCCGGCGTACGTATGCCGGCGTAGGACGCTAGTCCGGCGCAGCGGCGGTTAGCGGGTGGCCGCCCCGGTGATTTAGTGTTTTTCTATTTTGCCGACTCGTCCAATTCCTTCGATACTTCGAGTTTCTCCGGCACTTCTAGCGCGCCTGTCGGTGCCTGCGTTTTCACCGGTTCCTGGACGTTTGCCGGCTGCGGCACGACCGTGACCGGCGTCGGCTGCACCTGGATTTCGCCTCGCGCCCAGCGCTGTGCGATCGGGAAGTCCGACTGCACGCCTTCGTTCCACGACAGGATCGTATATCCGCGCGAGCGGACCGACATCGCGATTTCGTCGGCATGACGGTGGAACAGGTTGCCCGCCTCGCCGTCGCCGCCGGTCGTGATGCGTTTCTTGCGCATCTCGATGCGGTAGCGTGTCTCGTCCAGCTTGGTCTCCTGGATCGCCCAGTTCGGGGCGAGCGGGTCGATTACGAGATAAGCGATGCCGACGACCGCAGCGACCATCACGATTTCTGCTGTGGTGAAGCTCATCGTGTCGGTCACCTGCACGGTCTTAGTAGGAATGAGCGGCGAGCAGGCGGTCAGCGCTAGGGTCAGGCCGATGCTAACGAGCACAGTGCGTTTCATGCGGGCTCCGGATGGGTTACCAAGCTTGAATATCGTAAGCTTGAATATCGGCGGGCCTGCGCTGGAGTTTAAGCGCGGCTTGTTTTCCGGCGCTTCGCCCGCAAATCCTGCGAGCCATCCGCTAGGTTAAAATCCCGTCTCACTCCCACGTTTGCTCGTTCTCGGCAAACGAGGCGATCGAGGT
>JBDTMS010000696.1:0-3038 GCA_039934195.1 Betaproteobacteria bacterium | reverse complement strand
CTCATCCTCGGCCGCGCGGATGAACGATTGCAGTTTCGTTTCTCCGCAGAGATGAGCAAACGATTGCTCGACCCGGCTCTCAAGGATCAACCGCGTGCCGGAACTCCCTGAGGTCGAAACTACCCGGCTCGGACTCACGCCGCTCATACAAGGCCAGCGCATCGTCACCGCAGTCGTCCGCCACAGCGGCCTGCGCTGGCCGGTACCGAAAGATCTACCGCACGTCGTGGCAGGTAGACGCATCGAGAGCGTACAACGGCGCAGTAAATATCTGCTGCTCGATTTGGGCACTGGCTGGCTTATCCTGCATCTGGGCATGTCGGGAAGTCTGCGCGTAGTGCCATCCGATAAGCCGGCCGCGGCGCATGATCACGTCGATCTCGTTCTCGAGAACGGGACCGCGTTGCGCTTGCGCGACCCACGCCGGTTCGGTGCCGTGCTCTGGCAAGCGGGTGAACCGGGACAGCACAAACTGCTCAACCAGCTCGGACCGGAACCGTTCGATCCCGCGTTTAACGCAGATTATTTGTACAAGCGCACCCGCGGCCGCAGCGCGCCGATTAAAAACCTCATCATGGACAGCCAGACGGTGTGCGGCGTCGGCAATATCTACGCGAACGAAGCGCTGTTTCGCGCGGGGATTCATCCGACGCGAAACGCCGGGCGTATCAGCCGCCCGCGTTACGCGAAACTGGTCGATGAGATCCGCAGCACGCTGACCGATGCGATCGCTGCCGGCGGCAGCTCGCTGCGCGACTTCGTCCACGCGGACGGCAGCTCAGGTTATTTTCAGCAAAAGTATTTCGTGTATGGACGCGAAGGCAAACCCTGCGCGCGCTGCACAGGAACGATCCGCGCGATTCGCATCGGCGCGCGCTCGTCGTTCTACTGCGTCAACTGCCAGAAATAGCCTCGGCTATCGGTAACTTGTTTCGTCGTCGTCCTCGCCGCGGCACATCACCGGGACGCTCTCGAAGTGAAAGCGCGTCGATTCGCGGTTGTCGCGCAGGTAGGCATTTTGAATATCGTAGGCCTCCCGCTCGCGCATAAACCAGCGATAGCAATCGCCGTGCAGACCGTCGAACTTGCCGCTGACGTGCTGCACGTAGTGGACGAGCTCGTGCAGTAGGACCGAGCGCGCGACGATGTTACGCTTGAGATCCAGGGATTCATTGATGAACACGCCGCGCTCCGGCGTGTAGAAGCCGCGCACGCCGCACGGACCGTGGCATACGATCGCCTGCATTTCTGCCAGGGGCGCAAGTTGCACGGACGGCAGGCTTGCTGGAACGGGATAACCGGCGAGCGCGTGGATGGCGGCCACGAGCTCGTTGATCAGGATGTACAGATCGTTCGGATCCACCGGGCGGTCCACTCTCAGATACCGGCGCCGATCGAACGGAAGGTTTGCACCGGAGCCATTGCAGACGCGGAAACATGCGCCCCAAACAATCGGTTCGACTGCCCCGATCGCGCTGAGTTTCAGACTTATGCGGCCGACTCTTTCTGAGCCATCAAGCTCAGATATTTCGCTTCGAGCTGCTCCGGTGTTTCGATCACATCGGGATTCAACAAGATGCAATCGACCGGACACACCTCCACGCACTGCGGAGTCGCAAAGTGGCCGACGCATTCGGTGCAGCGGCCAGGTTCGATGACGTAATAGTCGACCCCGAGCGAGATCGCCTGATTCGGACATTCAGGCTCACACACATCGCAGTTGATGCACTCGTCGGTAATCAGCAGCGCCATTGCGTCCCTGAATCGTTCATCAAACCTTCTGCATCCGGCGCAGCCGCGGCAGAATAACCGGGTTGACGAAGTGGCTGACATCGCCCCCCAACGTAGCGATCTCGCGCACCATCTTGGCGGATATGAACATGTACTGCTCGCCAGGCGTCAGAAACACCGTTTCGACGTCGGGGTAGAGCTTGCGATTCATACCGGCCATCTGGAACTCATATTCGAAATCGGACACCGCACGCAAACCGCGCAAAATGATGCGTGCGCCGCGCGCGCGGAGAAAGTCCATCATCAGGCCGCTGAACCCGACGACTTCTATATTGGGGTGACCGGCAAGAACTTCATTGGCGATCTCGATCCTTTCAGCGAGGCTGAAGAACGGCTTCTTGGTCGGGCTGTCTGCGATGGCGAGCACGACGTGATCGAACAGCGTCGCGGCGCGAAGCACCAGATCTTCATGACCACGCGTCATCGGATCGAAGGTTCCAGGATATACAGCTTCGTTCACGTCGCATTGACCTCGAGTAATTGAAAATAGACCGCGCCGGCACGGCTCTGCTTGAGCACTTGCCATTCCGGCGGCAGCGCGACCATCGCCGGCGCTTCCACATATACGCGGGCACCAGCCGCCAGGCGCGTCGTCAGACGCGACAGTACATCGGTTATCGTCGACCCTCGCGCTTGCCACTGACCGAATGGCGGATCGACAAACATGACGTCATAGACACGTCGATCGCGCGACAAGAATTCTAGCGCATCGGATCGAACCACCTCTATGGTTCCCGGCGCTGGATCTTTCTGCAGCGATGCGGCGCTGGCCTCGAGAGACTCTGCGACACGGCGATCGCGCTCGACCATGATCACTTCGCGCGCGCCGCGTGAAGCCGCCTCGAGCCCGAGCGCGCCGCTGCCGGCGAACAGATCCAGACACGTGCAGCCGGTGAGGTCCTGGCCGAGCCAGTTGAATAATGTTTCGCGCACGCGGTCCGGCGTCGGCCGCAAGCCGTCGGCATCGGGAAATTCGATCCAGCGGCTGCGCCAGCGGCCACCCACGATGCGCACCCGGTTCTCGGGCACGTGTCGCCTGGACCGTGTGCTACTGGATCGGTTTGCCACCGCCGACGACAACGGTCACCAAATGCTGAGGATTGATGCGGCGGGCGTATGCATCGCGGATCTGTTCGAGGGTGACGGCCTCGATGCGGTTCGTGAAGGCATCGAGATAATCGATCGGCAGCCCGTAGAACCCGATCACCGCGAGGTAGTTCAGAATCTTCTGATTGCTGTCGATGCGC
>JBDTMS010000695.1:0-3040 GCA_039934195.1 Betaproteobacteria bacterium | reverse complement strand
TCAAGTGGTGCGGTTGCTAGTTGAATCCACCACGGAGTCTATTTTAGGGTCAGGCTTGCGTTATTGCGTCTGTTTAAACTGCCAGACGCAAGCGTCGGCCGCGCGGATTGGTCACGCGATGCGCGCATCATGCCGACAATTCATTGCGCGTCCGCATATTGACCGCATTCGCGATATGCTTGGCGCTGCTCGCGGTCTATTCCTAGAAAATCAACAGTCGCCAAGTCATGCATTGCGGTACATGGCGACGCCATAACGGGGAGCGTTCATGTTTGCATTGTCGCTTGGTGCAGTCACTACGCATAAATCTCTTAAGGCCGTATCGATGGTGTCCGCGGTATGGGCGCTAAGCACGGCGGCTTGCTTGGCTGGGCACGAAGAGCAGCCAACCGTCCGGCATATCGGTCGCCTCGACAGCACCATCGCTCTGCGAGTGATACGACAAGTGCATCTAGTCCCATTTGACGCTGAGCGAGACTCGCCGATTCTTCTGCAAGGCAGGACGATGGACCGGCTCAAGCATGGGCACAAGGGCGGGATCAAAGCGGCTTATCAGGCGGGCTACACCATCGTGCTGCTGGACGCGTCGATGAAGAACATAAGGGCCTTGCATGAGGTCGTCGGAGAGGGCGTGAGCTACCGATCGAAAAACATCGCGGCGGTGGCGGCTTATGCGCTGCGGCGAGAAAACTACGTTCCCACAGCCACCTTATTGACCAATGCAGATCCCAGTCCCCTGAAAACACCAACCGGCGATCGCGATCCTATCGGCCTTCTGGATGATGAAGCGGCGCTAGTGCGCGCGGCAGACCGTACCGTTGCCGAACTAGTGCACGCCGCTAAACCGGGTACTCCAGGACCCGTACGAGATCCGAATCAGCCCATCGCCTGGCAGGACAACGCGCTGCAAGCGGCGACGTTCGCAATCAATAGTTCTGCGGGCGTCTACAACACGCCGCTCAACGTGTTTGCGTTGCACCGATGTGTCGACGGGACGGATCACTATGTTGTGACGGCCGGGGCGGACTGGACCGCGACGAAGGCCATATGGCAGGGCGCCACGTCGGAACCCCCGAATCCCAGCATGACTGCAGACAACAACGGCAACCTGGTGGTCAACTGGCAGGACAACAGAACTTATTGCTCATCGCCGGGCGGTTACAATTTCGATGATATCTGCCGCTATATCAACTATCCGTTGTCCTATGCGATCACGATGGTGCCGCGCACCGACGCTACCGTCGTTCAAATCGATGCAGCACCGGGCGCGACAGCGGGCCAGGCAACCACCTACACCTCAGGCTTCACTTTCTCCATCGGGGGTACGGTCAATGTCTCGGCAAAAGGTCCAAGCGGCGGCCTCTCCGCCGGTGCCTCGTGGACCAATACGACGGCGACGACGGTGCCTGCGCTCGTCGTCGACGTCAGCAATACGGGAAACGAGGGGGTAGTCTGGAATTTCAAGTACTGCACCACGGGGCTCGAGCCGGATCCTGGAACCGATTGCACGAGTCACGTGCAAATGCAAAAGGACGTGTGCCAAGCGCAACTGGGCGACAACCTCGGCAGCACGGGGAGCAATCCACAACAGGGGCAAACGCCGGTCGGTAAATTTTCCGATGCGTCCGAGAGCGCGCACTGGCAGACCACCTCGCGCGTGGGCAGCACGTTCGATATCGAAGTCGATTTCGTCGCACAGATCGGCAATACCGTTGCTCATCTAGGAACGGGGCTAGCGGCTGGGCCTGATCCGATTGCCGGTTGCAACGTCTTCGGCTGCGCCTGCGTTTCGGAGACGCAAGTTACTCCGGTATCCAAGAGCGTCACTTTCGAAATTCCCTTTCCCTCGACAACCTGTAAGTAAATAATCGAGTGCAGAGGCTCGCGAATCCGATTACCGAGGAGCGAGTTCTTCGATCAAATGGTTGACGACAGCGGTCATTGCGCCGGCCGCACCGAAGTCGAATTTGTTGATGGCTACGAAGACGCCGACCTTACGGGTCGGCGCGAAGGCGGTATAGGTAAAGATGCCCTGCAAACCACCGGCCTTCTGCAAAATCAGCGGCACATCGCCGTGCGGCGCCATGACGATCCAGCCGAGGCCCACAGCGTCGGCATGTCCCGATTCGTCGAGTCCCGAAACCGGATCGAGGCCGTCGCGCTGAAGATACGAGGCGTGATCGAGAAGGCGCACCTCCGCCTCTTTCGGCGCGAAGCGGTCCAGGTGCCATGACAACCAGCGCAGGATGTCGTCCGGCGTCGAATACACGCCGCTCGCGCCCGCCGCGATCAGCGGCGTCTTCACGTCGGGAAGCGGTGAACCGTCGAAGTTGTGACCTTGCAGCAGGCGGTCACGATCCCCGGCGCGCGGTGAGAGCACCGTATCTTTTAGGCCCGCCGGATCGAGGACGCGCTCCTTTAGAAGGATGTCATAAGGCTTGTTAGCCGCATGCGACAAAGCGGCTGAAAGTACGTCGAACGCGAAGTTGGAATAAAGCGCGCCCGTGCCGGGCGCAAACACCAGTGGATCGGCCGCGAGTGCCTTGCGATACGCCTCCGGCGTAAGCGTTGAAAATGGGTCGTTGGGTGGACCCATCTCACGATCCACTTCTCTTGGCAGTCCCGATGAATGCGTGACCAGCTCGATCAGTCTGATCTGATGCTCGCCGCGCTGAGGGATCGTCACGTTCCAGCCGATGCGATCCTGCAGACGATCGCTGAACTTCACCGTGCCGTCGGCGACCAGGCTGGCAAGCACCTGTCCGGTGAATGCCTTGGTCAGTGAGCCGACGCGAAGCATCGTATGCCGGTCGGGCGGCTTGCCCGATCCATCAGATGTTTCGCCGAAGCCGAAGACTGCGGTCTTGCCATCGCGCACGACGCCGATGACTAGCGCCGGGACGTGGGTCTGCAGAAACAGCACCGTGCCGGCAAAGCCTACCGTCTCTTCGAGCAGCTTGTCTTCGGCCCGAGCGCTTGCTGTCACGAGAATAACGCCCATCGCCATACCAGCGAGCAGGCATAGGCTTACACGAGGTGA
>JBDTMS010000694.1:0-3042 GCA_039934195.1 Betaproteobacteria bacterium | reverse complement strand
GAACAGCCCGCCGAGGGCAACGTTCTCGTGTGCTGCTCACAACCGACGCGCGATGCCCCTTTCTCGCAACTTACGAGAAACCCGAGTGGATCCACAGCGTTCGCGCATCTCAGGCAAGGATATCGCAGCGTGCCACGCTCGCCCACAGAGTTCGTCAGCGCTAAGGTCGGTGTATTCGCACCAGCGTTGATTGAGGAACTCGCTGTGTCCGTCAGGGAGCGCAGTCCGGGGAGTGCTTCGCCGGTGCGTTGAGCTTGTTCTCGATTCCGCTCTCCTTTCGCGACAGTCGCCCCGCACGAGAATACGCTCCACGACGAACGCATATTGTCATACCGTGGTACCGGGCTGCGGGCGATGTGTTACCAGCGGCAACTTTTCTAAGGCTTGGGCCGATTCCGAGCAATTGTCTATCCGTCCTGCAATCATCGCCGACCGCGGATGTCCAAGAATCGAGACTGCACAAGACCTCATTCCCACTCGATCGTCGCGGGCGGTTTGCCCGAAACGTCGTAGACGACGCGATTGATCCCGCGCACTTCGTTGATGATGCGATTGGATACTTTGGCCAACAGCCCATAAGGCAGCTCGGCCCAATGCGCTGTCATGAAGTCTTCCGTCTGCACGGCCCGCAACGCGACGACGTACTCGTACGTACGCCCGTCGCCCATCACGCCGACCGAGCGAACCGGCAGGAATACAGCGAACGCCTGCGAGGTTTTTTCGTACCATCCGGACGCGCGCAACTCATCGATGAAAATCGCATCGGCTCGGCGCAGCAGCTCGGCATATTCGCGTTCGACCTGACCGAGGATTCGCACGCCGAGTCCGGGACCGGGAAACGGGTGGCGGTACACCAGGTCTTTTGGTAATCCGAGCGCCAGGCCGAGCTCGCGCACCTCGTCCTTGAACAACTCACGCAGCGGCTCGAGCAATTTAAGATGCAGCGATTCCGGCAGACCGCCGACATTGTGGTGCGACTTGATGGTCTTCGATTTCTTGTTCGCGCCGCCGGCGCTCTCGATCACATCCGGATAGATCGTGCCTTGCGCGAGCCATTTCGCGTTGGCAAATTTGCCGGCTTCGCGCTGAAACACTTCGACGAATTCGCGCCCGATGATCTTGCGCTTCTCCTCCGGGTCGGCCACGCCTTTCAGTGCCGCTATGAATTGCGGCTCGGCCTGGACGTGCACGACTTTCACACCGAGGCTGCGCGCGAACGTCTGCATCACCTGCTCGCCTTCATTCAAGCGCAGTAAGCCGGTGTCGACGAATACGCAGGTGAGCTGATCGCCGATGGCGCGATGGATGAGAGCAGCAGCGACAGCCGAATCGACGCCGCCGGACAATCCTAAGATCACGTCGTCGCTGCCGACACGCGATCGGATATGGCCCACCGCCTCTTCTATGTAGTTCGGCATGCTCCAGTCGGAGCCAAGACCGGCAACGACGTGCAAAAACCGCTCGAAGATTGCGCGGCCCTGCAGCGTATGTGTGACCTCGGGATGAAACTGCACGGCATAGAGTTGCCGCGCTTCGTCCGCCATTGCTGCGATCGGCGTTGCCGCGTTGCTGGCAATGATTTTGAATCCCGATGGCAGTGCAGTGACCTTATCGCCGTGGCTCATCCACACATCGAGGAGGCCGTGCCCTTCCGCATTCCGGCGATCTTGAATGTCGCGAAACAGCGCGGAGTGGCCGCGAGCGCGGATCTCGGCGTAGCCGAACTCGCGCACGACACCGCTCTCGACTTGCCCGCCCAACTGGGCGGCCATCGTCTGCATACCGTAGCAAATTCCCAGCACCGGCACGCCGGCGTCGAACACGGATTGCGGCGCGCGCGGCGTGCCGCCTTCATAAACCGAACTAGGACCGCCGGACAGGATTACCGCTCGCGGCGCGAACTCGCGTACGAATGCGTCGGATACATCGTGCGGATGAATTTCGCAATAGACGTTGCTTTCGCGAACACGACGCGCGATCAGCTGCGTGTATTGCGCGCCGAAATCGAGAATCAAAACGCGGTCGTGTTTGCTGGAAGTCACTGGCTCGGCACGAGCGGACGAATTCGAAACGGCTTTGGCGCCGGCACCATGCAACGCGTTGCTATTCACGCTTCACCTTCGTTGCGAGCAAGAACGCTAGACGCGGTAATTCGGCGCTTCCTTGACGATCTGCACATCGTGCACATGCGATTCGCGCACACCCGCCGCGGTGATCTCGACGAATTCTGCGCGCTGCTGCATCTCGTAAATCGTCGGACAGCCAACGTAGCCCATTGCCGAGCGCAACCCGCCCATCAACTGATGAATCGCGGCGATCGCCGTACCTTTGTACGGGACGCGCCCTTCGACGCCTTCTGGAACCATCTTGCCCTGACTGTCTTCGTCATCCTGGAAATAACGATCGCTCGATCCCTCCTGCATGGCAGCGAGCGAGCCCATCCCGCGATACGATTTGTACGATCGGCCCTGATACAGCTCGATCTCGCCCGGCGCTTCTTCGGTGCCGGCGAACAACCCACCCAGCATGACCGAATCCGCGCCAGCCGCGATTGCCTTTGCGATATCGCCGGAATAGCGAATACCGCCATCGGCAATCATCGGCACCTGCGTGCCCTTCAGTGCCTCCGCTACATTTTTGACGGCAGTGATCTGCGGAACGCCGACGCCCGCGACGATACGTGTGGTGCAAATGGACCCCGGCCCGATGCCAACCTTTACGCCGTCCGCGCCCTGATCCAGCAGCGCCTTTGCCGCGGCCCCGGTCGCAATGTTGCCGCCGATCACCTCGATTTGCGGAAACGTTCGTTTGACCCAGCGCACGCGATCGAGGACGCCTTGCGAATGGCCGTGTGCCGTATCGACCACCAGCACGTCGACTCCGGCTTCGACCAGCAGCGCAGCCCGTTCTTCCGTACCCTCGCCGACGCCGATGGCGGCGCCGACCCGCAGCCGCCCAAGATTGTCCTTGCAGGCATACGGATGTTCGGAGGACTTCAAGATGTCTTTGACGGTGATCAGCCCGCGCAAATGGAATTCGCCG
>JBDTMS010000693.1:0-3046 GCA_039934195.1 Betaproteobacteria bacterium | reverse complement strand
TCCTCGGTCTGGAAGGCGTCGAGAACGTAACCGTCTCCGATCTTTCCTATGGCGGGCAGCGGCTGGTCGAGATCGGCGTCGCGCTCTCGGCGAGGCCGCGCGCGCTGTTGCTCGATGAGCCGCTGGTCGGTCTTGCCGCCGCCGAGCGCGAACGCATCACCGCGCTGATCCGCGGCTTGACCGAACACATGGCGGTACTGCTGGTCGAGCACGACATCGACCGCGTGTTTGCAATCGCGGACAAAATCACCGTGATGAACGAAGGCCGTGTGCTGGTCGAAGGCAACGCGGATAAAGTGCGAGCAGATCCCGAGGTGCAGCGCGTCTACATCGGCACCGGTCAGCACACGGCGCGCCGCGAACGCGAAGCGTCGACAGCAGGCAATGCGCTCCTCTCGCTTGCCGAGGTCAACACGTTTTACGGCAAGAGCCATATCCTGCACGACGTCAGCTTCGATGTGCGCGAGCACGAAGTCGTGGCGCTGCTCGGCCGCAACGGCGCCGGCAAATCATCGACGTTCAAGAGCATCATGGGCATCGTGCAACCGCGCAGCGGCACGGTGACCTTCGGCCGCGACGTCATCAGCGGTCTCACGCCGGAGCAAATCGCTCGCAAAGGCGTCGGGCTGGTACCGCAGGGCCGGCGTTTGTTCGCCGGACTTACCGTCGATGAAAATCTGCGCCTGGGTGCGCTGTCGCGCGAACACGGCAGCGGCGTACGCTGGAGCCGCGAGCGGATCTACAGTTATTTTCCGCGTGTGCGCGACAAGTTGCACACCAAAGCCGATCAGTTGTCCGGCGGCGAGCAGCAGATGGTCGCGATCGCACGCGCGCTGTCCGGCACCGTCCGCATTCTCCTGCTGGACGAACCGTTCGAAGGACTGTCGCCCGCAATGGTCGACGAAGTGTACAAATCGATCGAGCAGCTGCGCCGGGAAATTTCCATCCTGATCATCGAGCATCATCTCGATGTCGTGCTGTCGCTGGCTGACCGTGCGGTCGTGCTCGATCGCGGCTACGTATCGCATCAGGGGCCGGCCGATCCGCTGCAGGTGGACCTGGAATTCCGCAAGAAGATTTTGTGGCTTTGAGCTCACGACGCTCGCATAACGGCGAGCGCGACTTTTCATTCGTCGAGGAATCAATATGGAAATATCGTTGAAGGGATGCCGGGTGCTGATTACCGCGGGCGCGGGCGGCATCGGCAAAGTGATGACCGAAACCTTCGCCGCCGCGGGCGCGAAGGTTCACATCTGCGACGTCGTGCAGTCTGCATTGGAGGAAATCAACCGAGCACTGCCCGGCGTAACGGCAACGTTGTGCGACATCTCCAATCTCGATCAGGTCAGCAAGATGTTCGCCGACGTGAAGCAGCATCTCGGTGGCCTCGATGTGCTGGTCAACAACGCGGGCATCGCAGGGCCGACCGGTAAGATCGAAGAGATCAGTCTGGAAGACTGGCGCCGCTGCATCGACATCGATCTGAACGGCATGTTCTATTGCACGCGCCTTGCGATGCCGATGTTGAAGGCAGCCGGCGGTGGTGCGATCATCAATCTGTCGTCTGCGGCGGGCCGGCTAGGGTTTCCATTCCGCACGCCATACGCCGCCGCGAAATGGGGCGTGATCGGTCTGACGAAGAGCCTGTCGATGGAAGTCGGCCCGGACAACATTCGCGTGAACGCAATTCAGCCCGGCGTCGTCGCGGGCGAGCGCATCGATCGCGTCATCGACGCCAAAGCCAAGGCGCTCGGCATCACGTTCGAACAGCAAAAGCAGCGTTCGCTGGAAAAAGTCTCCATGCAGACGATGGTCAGTCCGCAGGACATCGCCAACATGGCGTTGTACCTGGCGAGCGATCTCGGCAAGCACGTCACCGGGCAGGCGATTTCCGTGTGCGCTGGTGTGGAAATGCTAGGCTGAAGTACAGTTTGGTTGACCATGCGACGAGCCCGCTCGTCGTAATATTCAGTGAACAGCAATCGGAGAGCTTTGATGGAAAAAATAGCAATCATCGGCGCCGGACTGATCGGACGCGCCTGGGCAATGGTGTTCGCGCGTGCGGGGCATTCGGTAAACGTATGGGACAGCGACGCCGGTGCGGTGACCCGCGCGCTCGGCTTGATCGAGACGGCGCTCGGCGAGTTGCGTGACGCCAAGTTGATCGATGAAGATCCGAAAACGGTACGCGCGCGCGTAAGCGGCTGCGCGACTTTGGCGGAGGCTTTGCGCGATGTCGACTATGTGCAGGAAAATACATCCGAGCGCGTCGACATCAAGAAGAAGGTGTATGCCGACCTCGATGCCGCAGCGAAACCGGATTGCATTCTCGCAAGCTCGACGTCGACGATTCCGACATCGGTGTTCAGCGAAGGCCTCAAAGGCAAGCAGCGCTGCATCGTCGCACACCCGGTGAATCCGCCGCACGTGGTGCCTATCGTCGAGCTGTCGCCGGCGCCGTGGACGTCAGCCGATGTGGTGGAACGCGCGTACGCACTGCAGGAGAAAGTCGGTCAGGTGCCGATCATCGTCAAGAAAGAAATCGAAGGCTTTATCTTGAATCGATTACAGGCCGCGCTTCTGCACGAAGCATGGCGGTTGGTGAAAGACGACTACGTTACCGTGGACGACCTCGACAAGTGCATCAAAGATGGTCTTGGGTTGCGCTGGTCGTTCATGGGCCCGTTCGAGACCATCGATCTCAACGCGCCCGGCGGGGTGCCGGACTATGCCGAGCGCTACGGCTCGGTGCTCTATGAGATGATGAAGGATGTGCGCTACGAACAGTGGGACGATGCGCTCATCGAAAAGATCACGGCCGAACGACGCAAGGCCATGCCGCAGGAGGAGCACGGCGAGCGCGAAGCCTGGCGTGATCGCCGTCTGATGGCGCTGATGGCCCACAAACGCGCTCTGGCTGCCCAAGGTCATCGCTAAGATGCCCAGCGTCATCGCTAAAGTTCAAGATCATCGCTAAACACCCCGGGGTCATCGCGAAGGAAAATTACTGCATCGCCTAAGCATTCGATTGTTTCGACAGGAGCAC
>JBDTMS010000692.1:0-3053 GCA_039934195.1 Betaproteobacteria bacterium | reverse complement strand
CGTCGGTGTGGTAACGGTGATGGCTCTGTTCACCTGGCTGACGTTGCGTGCGTTCGCGATCGGCTCGCAAGCGGTGAAGCTCGAGCGCTACTTCCCCGCGCTGGTCGCACAGGGCATCGGGCTGTGGCTCGCAGTGCAGGCGATCATCAATATCGGCGTGAACGTCGGGCTGCTGCCGACGAAAGGCCTGACCCTGCCGTTCCTGAGCTTCGGCGGCAGCGGCCTGGTCACCAATTGCTGTGCGCTCGCGCTGCTGTTGCGCATCGATTGGGAAAGCCGGCAGATGATGCGAGGCCGCAGTGTCTGAGCGGGCTAATTGAAATGAAGACGATCCTGATCATGGCGGGCGGAACCGGCGGACATGTGTTTCCGGCGCTCGCGGTCGCCGAGTACATGCGCAGCGCCGGCTGGAACGTCGTCTGGCTCGGCGCGAAGACCGGCATGGAGGCGACGCTGGTGCCGAAATACGCGATCCCGATCGAGTGGATTCGCTTCTCCGGGTTGCGTGGCAAAGGCGTCGTACGCATGCTGCTGTTGCCGATGAACCTGCTCATTGCGTTTTGGCAGAGTGCCCGCGCGATCTTTCGCGTGCGGCCGAACGTGGTGCTCGGCATGGGCGGTTACGTCTCGTTTCCCGGCGGCATGATGGCGTCGCTGCTCAACCGTCCGCTGGTCGTGCACGAACAAAATTCCATCGCGGGGCTTACCAACCGCGTCCTCGCATCGGTTGCGGACCGCGTGCTCTCCGGCTTTCCCGGCGTCCTGAAAAGATCGGAGTGGGTCGGCAATCCGGTGCGCGAGGCGATCGCGAATGTGCGCGCGCCCGCCGAGCGTTTCAGCGGTCGCACCGGATCGCTCAATCTTCTCGTCGTCGGCGGCAGTCTCGGCGCACAGGCGCTGAATGAGATCGTTCCGCTGACGTTGCAGCTGCTGCCGGAAACGCAGCGTCCGCACGTGACGCATCAGGCGGGCGTCAAGCATCTCGACGTACTGCGGGGCAACTACGAGAAGGCCAATGTAACTGCCGAAACAGTCGCGTTCATCGAAGACATGCCTGGGCGTTATGCGCAGGCCGATCTCGTAATCTGCAGAGCCGGCGCACTGACCGTGTCCGAGCTTGCGGCAGTAGGCGTTGCCAGCATTTTGGTTCCTTTTCCGCACGCGGTCGACGATCACCAGACCGAGAACGCGCGTGTACTCGTCGAAGCGGGCGCAGCGATTTTAATTCCGCAGCCGGAGCTGAGTGCGCGTTCGCTCGCCGATCTGCTGTTGGGATTTACGCGCGAAAAATTACTCGACATGGCGCAACGAGCGCGCACGCTCGCCAAGCCCACAGCTACCGCCGACGTCGCCGGCGTGTGCATGGCCGCGGCGGGATGAAATTTAGATGACGAAAACGATAGCTCTGAACAAGAGCAACAGACCCATAACCAAACGGCCGCCGGGACTGAGCAGTATGCGGGTCCGCGCGAAGGCGCGCGCGATGCTCGCAACGCGATGTCAGGATCTCGGCGATCTGCGTCTGCAATTTTGCTGGCGCGAGTGCGCAATTGCGACTCTTAAGCGATGAAACATAAAGTCAAACGCGTGCACTTCGTCGGCATCGGCGGTTCCGGCATGAGCGGAATCGCGGAAGTGCTGCTCAATCTCGGCTATCAGGTTAGCGGATCGGACTTGAGCGAGAGCGCAGTCACGCGTCGTCTGCAAACGCTCGGTGCGCAGGTGTATCGCGGTCACGATGCCGGTCAGGTGCAAGGCGCGGATGCGGTGGTCACCTCGACTGCGGTCAAATCGGACAACCCTGAAGTCGGTGCTGCTCGTGCGCGCCGCATTCCGGTTGTGCCGCGCGCATTGATGCTCGCCGAGCTGATGCGTTTGCGGCAAGGCATTGCCGTCGCCGGTACGCACGGGAAAACGACGACGACGAGCTTGATCGCCAGCGTGCTGGCAGAAGCGGGGATGGACCCGACCTTCGTCATCGGCGGCCGCTTGGAAGCGGCGGGCTCGCACGCGAAACTGGGCAAAGGCGAGTTCATCGTCGTGGAAGCCGATGAATCGGACGCGTCGTTTCTCTACTTGCAACCGGTGCTGGCGGTCATCACCAATATCGATGCCGATCACATGGAGACCTACGGCCACGATTTCAGCCGTTTGCGTCAGGCGTTCATGGACTTCGTGCAACGTCTCCCGTTCTACGGCATGGCGGTGCTGTGCGTCGACGATGCGAACGTGCGGGCGATCATGCCGCTCATCGCCAAGCCGATTACGACGTACGGCTTCTCCGAGCAAGCGCAGATCCGCGCCGTCAATGTCGTCCACGAGAGCGGCCGTATGCGGTTCACTGCAGAGATCAAGGCGAATGGCGCGCCGGCTAAGACCATCGATATCGAGTTGAATCTGCCCGGCCTGCATAACGTGCTGAACGCGCTCGCTGCTATTGCCGTCGGTCTGGAGTTGCAGATTCCCGAAGACGCCATCGGACGCGCGCTTGCCGAATTCAAAGGTGTGGACCGCCGCTTTCAGCGCTACGGTGATGTCGCTGCAGCAAGTGGCGGCAGCTTCACTCTGATTGACGACTACGGTCATCACCCGGTCGAGATGGAAGCCACGCTCGCCGCCGTACGCGGCGCGTTCCCCAGCCGTAGGCTCGTACTCGCATTCCAGCCGCATCGCTATACCCGCACGCGCGATGTATTCGAAGACTTCGTCCGTGTACTGTCCACTGTCGACGCATTGTTGCTGGCCGAGGTGTACGCAGCCGGTGAAGCGCCCATCGTCGCCGCAGATGGACGCGCACTCGCACGCGCGCTGCGCGTGTCCGGCAAAGTCGAACCGATATTCGTCGAGCATATCGGCGACATGCCACCGGCGATCCGCGCTTTGGCGCGCGATGGCGACGTCGTGATCACGATGGGCGCCGGCTCGATTGGCACGGTGCCGGGCGTGCTGGCGTCGGCTGGCTCGTCGAGCAACCATCCACAGGCGGCAGCGCATGGAAATGACTGAGCTCGAACGCATCGCCGAGCGCGGTTTGGGTGGCGAGTTTCGCCGCA
>JBDTMS010000691.1:0-3065 GCA_039934195.1 Betaproteobacteria bacterium | reverse complement strand
AAATTGGTGGGCGGGGTGACCGAGACGCGCTATCAGGCTGGCCGAGGCAAGGCGCCATTTGCGGCGGTGCCCCCAGAGCGCCAGCGGCAAGCCGTCAAGTTTCTGCTCGACCGGGGATTTACGACGCCGAAGGCTTTACTGGACCCCGATGTGCTCATGCGGATTGCCCCGGCGGGCGCGACGGATCCGCTGCAAGGCTCCAACGTAAAGCTGTTGTCCAAGCTCCTGCGTCCGTCGGTGTTCAATCGGATGGCGGAGGCCAAGGCGCTATCCAGCGGAAAGGGCAGCTATTCGGGAATCGAATTGCTACGCGATCTCAACGACGGGTTGTTCAACGAGCTGGATCGCCCGCAGCCGACGATCGAATTTTATCGTCGCGCTCTGCAGCGCAACTACGTCATCTTGCTGCTGCTGTCGACGGGGGCCATCGATAACCCGGCAGATTCCTCTGCAAACATCGACGATGGGCAGCGCGATGGGGGCAGCATGACTAAGAAGCGCAGCACCATATCTCACGATCTTGCATATCTGGCATCGCCGCTGGCGGATACCGCGCGGCAGTTCACTGCTGCGCCCGGACGTCCAAGCGAGTTCCGATCGGCACTCCGAGCGGGTGTCGGTCATCTCGCGTTGAAGATCGACCATGCGCTAAAGAAGGTTAAGGATCCCGATACCGCTGCGCACCTGCGGGATCTGCGGGCTGATCTGGATCGGGTTCTATAGCGCAATAGAACTTTGCGCCGGACGGACGAAAATAAAAAAAGGCAGGGTTTAACTCTGCCTTTTTTTATCCTGGCGGGCCGGGAAATCCCGGCGAGCCGGGAAACGCCTTACTCCGCGTTTTTGTGCTTCTTCTTGTGGGTCTTTTTCACCGGCTTTTCTTCGTCGGCTGCACGACCGGGCTTGCCGGCGTCGCCGCCGGACTTCACGGTGCCGTCATCGATGGCACGGCCGGGCTTGTTGGTGTCACCGCCAGCCTTGACGGTGCTGTCATCGATAGCACGGCCGGGTTTCTGGGCAGGGTCAGCTGCAACTGCTGCGAACGTAACGGCCGCGAACAACGCGGCGATGCTGGCGGAAACGAGCTTGCGCATAGTCTCTCCCTAAAAGGTGTAGAAATGAAGGAAACGAATTTAGCGCTGTCTACGCGCCGGCTGCCTTAACGCGGCCGATTCACCATCGGTTGACAGCACACCGTAAGTGGCGCGCCCGCTGTGGCGGTCGTTGGCTGACACAGGGCGGTGGGAAGATATTAATCAGCGCATGCCCTGCAGCATCGCAGGCTTCGGGTATGCCAAAATGTTTCTGGAGGTCACGGTCTACCGGTGCTCGTGTGCGGTGATGTAGTCATACGCTGGAAGGGTTAGAAAGTCCACGAAATCATCGTCTAAGGTAAGGCGCTTGAACATCTCCGCGCCTTCCTCGTAGTTGCCGGCCGCGAACTGCGCTTCCCCCAATATCCCCCGCACCTTTTCAAGCTCCTGCGGTAACAGCGTTTCGAACAGCTCCGGCGTGACTTTGCGGCCGTCGTCCAGGATGCCGTCCGGGCTGCGGATCCACTGCCATATCTGCGCACGTGAGATCTCTGCAGTGGCCGCGTCCTCCATCAAATTGAAGATCGGCACGCAACCCGTCCCGGCTAACCACGCGCCAAGATACTGAATGCCGATGTTGATGTTTAGTCGCAGGCCGCTCTCCGTCCTCGGTACCTGCGGCTGGAAGTCGAGCAGGTCTTTGGCTTTGACTTGCACGTCATCGCGCTGGCGGCTGATCTGGTTCGGCCCAGGCATCACCTTATCAAACGCTTCCTTGGCCAGTTGCACCAGGCCTGGGTGCGCGACCCAGGTTCCGTCATGCCCATCTGTGGCTTCGCGGGTCTTGTCTAAGCGCACCTTAGCCAGCGCAGCCTCATTGGCCGCCGGGTCGTTCTTGATCGGGATCTGTGCCGCCATCCCGCCCATCGCAAACGCACCTCTGCTATGGCAGGTCTTAATCAGCAATAGTGAGTAAGCACGCATGAAGGGCGAGGTCATTGTCACTACCGCCCGGTCTGCCAGCACAAAGCCGGCGCGGGCACGAAATTTCTTGATGCAGCTGAAGATGTAGTCCCAGCGGCCGCAATTAAGTCCAGCGGAGTGCTCGCGCAGCTCATACAGGATCTCGTCCATCTCGAAGCTGGCGAGGATGGTCTCGATCAGTACGGTCGCCTTGACCGTGCCGTGCGGGAGTCCCAGATGGTTTTGCGAGAGGGTAAAAACATCGTTCCAGAGACGTGCTTCCAGATGCGATTCCATCTTCGGAAGATAAAAGTAGGTTCCGGAGCCCCCTTGCAACCGAGCCTTGGCGTTATGGAAAAAATACACACCGAAGTCGAACAGCGAACCGGACATGGGCGTGCCATCGACAACCAGGTGCTTCTCGGTGAGATGCCAGCCACGCGGGCGGACCATCAACGTCGCGATTTTTTCGTTGAGCTTATAAGTCTTGCCCTCGGGACTGGTGAAGCCGATCGTTTTGCGCACGGCATCGCGCACGTTGATCTGCCCTTGCAGAAGATTGTCCCAGAGCGGTGTGCTGGAATCTTCGAAGTCCGCCATGAACACGTTAGCGCCGGAGTTGAGTGCATTGATGACCATCTTGCGATCGGTCGGGCCGGTAATTTCGACGCGCCGGTCTTGCAGATCCGCCGGAACGGGCGCGACTTTCCAATCTGCGTCGCGGATCGCCTTCGTCTCGGAGAGAAAATCGGGATCCTGCCCGCTATCGAGTTCGCCTTGCCGCGCAATGCGCCGCCCAAGCAGCTCGAGGCGCCGCTTGTCGAACCTGCGATGCAGCTCCGCCAGAAAGCTCAATGCATCGAAGGTCAGAATCTCGGCGTACTCGGGCGTCATCGGTGCAAGGATCTGTACGCCGTCCGGAAAGGCTTGCTCGCGCTGCATCGTCACTCCTGTTGGGTAGCTTGTAATCGTGTCGCGGTCAAAGGCCACGAGACATCGAAGGCCGACATTGTATGCGACGCTCCCAATTGATCGCCAAGCACGATGTTATGCAGGCGTGTCGCCAGC
>JBDTMS010000690.1:0-3065 GCA_039934195.1 Betaproteobacteria bacterium | reverse complement strand
CACCGTCGCCATCGTGCTCACATCGTGCGCCGCAGTCAATCTCGCGTACGAGCATGCGGATTGGTGGATGGAGCGCATGGCGACGAAATACGTCGATCTGGATGCGCAACAAGAAGAGGTTTTACGCGCCAAGTTCGAAGAATTGCATGCATGGCATCGAACCCATGAGCTGCCGCAGTATGCGACGCTGCTCGACCGCGCCGCCGACCGCATGCAGCAGGGTCTGACGCGCGCCGACGTGACGTGGTTCATGAATAGCGTGAACGAGCGCTGGGAGGTGACGAGCGAGCAGTTGTCTAATGAATTGTCGCCGGTGCTGGTTACGCTCAAGCCGAATCAAATCGTGCAGATCGCCGATAACCTGGCGCGCGAAAACAGCCGGTTCGCCAAATCCCAGATCGATCTCGATCCGAAAAAGCGCGAGCGGCAGCGTACCGAATGGCTGACCGGTCAAGTGCAGAAGTGGGTCGGCGAATTAACGGCGCAGCAGCGGCAGCGAATCGCGACCGTGGCGCCCGCGACGCCGGAGTTTCCGGAAATGCGGCTGGTGGAACGGCGGCGCCGGCAAGCGCAGTTTCTCAAGTTGGTAAGCGAGCAGCACGACCCGCGCAGTTTGCAGACTGCGGTTGCGCGTCTGCTGTTTTTCCGACGCGAAGGCGCCAGCGAGGAATATCGGAAGAGCGTTGCGCATTACGAAGCAGAGGTTACCCAGATGGTGCTCGACATCGATCGCACGCTCACCCGCGAGCAGCGCGCGTCGGCGGTGAGCCGTCTGCGCAAATTCGCCGGCCAATTTCGCACAATGGCGTCAGGCCGCACCTGAGTCTAGATCCGGCGAAGACGCTGCGTCCAGCAGCTCGTTGGCATCGCCGAGTTGTGGATAGCGCAACTCCGATGCCGATCCGCGAAAGCTCGGATCGATCGGCACACAAACAGCCGGCAGCGCATCGGCCGCCGACACGACGGTGTGCGAGAACAATCCGCGTCCGTGAAATTGCGGATCGTCGAGCGCAGCTCGCAAGGTGCGAATCAGGTTGCAGCACACATCTTTACCTACGAAGTGAGCGAGCCAATGCGCTGCGCTGCGCTGTGCGATGCGTTTTGCGACAGCTGCGCGCGTCGCCGCAGGATCGGGGCGGTCATCGCGCATCGGTGCAGGCAGCTCGATGGCATCGCAGAACGCAGACCAGAAGCGATCTTCCAGCGGCGCGGCAGCCAGAAAGTGACCGTCCTGCGTGCGATAAATTTGATAGCGCGGACTGCCGCCGGACAACAGCTCGCCGCCGGCTCGCGGCCAGTTGCCGGTGGCGACGCCATTGCCGATGCCCCAGTATGCGAACGGCAGCAGCCCATCGGTCATCGCAATGTCGAGCTTGCAACCGCGCCCGGTTTGATCACGAGCGCGCAGCGCCAGCAAAATGTTGATGACCGCAGGGTAGGCGCCGCCGGCGATGTCGGCAAGCAACGCGTTCGGCACGACGGGCGCGCCGTCGGGCCCGGATGCGATGGATAGCAAACCCGCGTCGGCCTGGTAGTTCAAATCGTGTGCGGCAACTTGCGCCTTCGGACCGTGTTGCCCGTAGCCGGTAATCGCGCAGTAGATGATGCGCGGATTGATTGCCGATACGGCATCGTAGTCGAGGCCGAGGCGCGTCATCACGCCGGGGCGAAATTGCTCGACGACGATGTCTGCGGACTCAATCAGCGGTCGCAGCAATTCTTGCGTGTCGGGCGCTTTCAAATCGATCGCGATGCTGCGTTTGCCGCGATTGAGCATCGCGAACAAAACGCTGGTATCGCTGAAACGCGGACGATAGCTGCGCAGTTCTTCGCCGCTTTCCGGGCGCTCGATCTTGATGACCTCAGCACCGGCCTCGGCAAGCATCAGCGTCGCCATCGGACCGGGCAGAAGCGTGCTGAAGTCCAGAACGCGGATGCCCGCGAGTGGCTGCATGGTGTGATCCCCTCGATTGGTTAGGCTGATTCTACCGCCTGACAGAGTCGCTTTTCCGACCGGCTAATCGCCCTCCTATTCAGCGGTTTTTCTCAAGTCCCGGCGAAATCGGACGAAATGGGCTGCAAGGGCGACGCATGCCCGCTTTGGAAAATACCGATGTCCAGCAACCTTGCAGCCGCACCCGGTGACAACAAAGTGCAGCCGCAGACCCTCAAGCTTGAACTTCAGGACGTCTGGAATGGCATTGCGGAGGATGAATTTCTGCCGCACTTCCAGCCTAAAGTCGCCTTGCAGGGCCTCAAGCTAGTTGGCGTTGAAGCGCTCATGCGCTGGAAGCATCCCGAATACGGCATGCTCGCCGCGGGCTCGTTTCTACATCTGGCAGCCGATAATTTTCTGTTCGATGATCTCACCGCAATCATGCTGGAAAAATCGATCGGGCAATGCCGTAAATGGCGCGATCAGGGGCTGGAGCTGGAAATATCGGTCAATCTGTCCCCCGACATGCTGCTCGACCCCGGCTTCCCCGATCGCGTCGAAGCCAAAGCCAGCGAGCATGGCATCGAAAACGAAAAGATCATCATCGAAGTTTCAGAATCGGCGATTGCGCACGACATACGTGAAGCGCTCGACAGTCTTGCGCAGCTGCGTTTGCGCGGCTTCGGCCTGGCGATAGACGATTATGGCACCGGCGATTGCACGCGCGATCAGCTCAAACGCGTTGCAGCCAGCGAGCTGAAAATCGATCGCAAAGTTCTGTCGGGTGCGGTGCGCCGTCCGCCGCTGCGCGCCGCACTCGTACAAGGTTTGGAAACCGCGCGCCAGCTTGGTTTGCGGTCGGTGGCCGAAGGTGTGGAAAACCGCGAAGAATGGAACTTGATCAACGAGCTTGGCTGCGACATGGCGCAGGGCTATTTGATCGGTCGTCCGATGGCAGCCGACGCGCTTACGGCCTGGCATCAGTCCTGGCTCGCCGAACCGTTCGCTTAGTTCCGGCGCGGTGCCTCCTGTACCGCAACTCAAGTCCCGCAGCTTAAGTCGTCCGCGCTGGCCAGCGCTCGAGACGCACGTGGTTGAAACGACCAGTCGCCCCGCGAGACCGCGCGTC
>JBDTMS010000689.1:0-3067 GCA_039934195.1 Betaproteobacteria bacterium | reverse complement strand
GCGTGCTCGATTTCGAATCTGGTATAGAGCTGCGGGCGCATGGACGGACCAAAGCGCATGCCGTTGCAACGCTTTTGCAGGAATCTAACCGCGATATCCCAGCGGCCTATCTCGGCGACGACCTGACCGATGAAGACGCCTTCGCCGCACTTGCCGGACATGGCCTGAGCGTGCTGGTTCGCTCGCAAAAGCGCGAAACCGCCGCGCAAGCGTGGTTGCGGCCGCCTGAAGAGCTGCTGGCTTTTCTGCAGCGCTGGGCGCGCGTGGGCGACAGCACGCGAAAACTCGGCAGCGCTGGGTACCACCGTTAAAGCATCCGCGATGCGCTATTGCGAGCGGGCACACGCTTCGCGTCGACGCCGGCGGCAAATGATGGTTCGCGCAACCTGCGCTAACGCAACTCGTGTATGGACCTCATGACCCGCCTATTCGTCGTTTCCAACCGCCTACCGTACGTATTCGAACGCGCCGCTGACGGCGCCTGGCTGGCGCGGCCGGGCTCCGGCGGACTGGTGACTGCGCTACTCCCGGTATTACGCGATCGCGGCGGCGTCTGGATCGGCTGGGCGGGCACGAGTGACGCCGACGATGAAGTCGACGCGGCCGCGGAGCGTGCGAGCGAGACGGCCGGTTACCTGTTGAAGACGGTGCGACTGACGCCGCAAGAAGTCGAGAACTTCTATCTCGGCTTCTCCAACCGGATCATTTGGCCGCTATTCCACGATCTGCAATCGCTCTGCGATTTCGATCCGCTGTATTGGCGCGTCTATCGCGACGTGAACGCCAAGTACGCCACTGCGATAGCAGAGCAATGCGCGACTCAGGATTTCATCTGGGTACACGACTACCACCTGATGAACGTCGGCGCTGAGCTGCGCACGCTCGGTACGCAATCGCGCATCGGATTTTTTCTGCACATCCCATTTCCGCCGCTCGATCTGTTCATCAAGCTACCCTGGCGCATGTCGTTGATGCACGCGCTGATGCAGTACGACGTGATTGGCTTCCAGACGTTGCGCGATCGGCGCAACTTCGTTCAGTGCCTGCGCGTTCTGGCGCCCGATGTGCGCGTCCGCGGCCATGGCCAGGTACTGTTAGCGCAGTACGGCGACCGCGAGGTACGCATCGGCGCATTTCCGATCAGCATCGATTACAACGCATTTTTGCGCCAGGCGGCGCGTCCGCTCATCGCGCAGCTCGCGGCGAAGCTGCATACACAATTGCCCAACCGCAAACTGATCCTCGGCGTCGATCGGCTCGATTACACCAAAGGCATTCCGCAGCGCTTGAAGGCGTTTAGCAGCGCGCTCACGCGTTATCCGGAATTGCGCGAGCGCATTTCCTTGATTCAAGTCGTAGTACCCAGTCGCACAGACATCGTCGAGTACGCCGACCTCAAGCTCGAGATCGAGCAGATCGTCGGGCGCATCAACGGCGAATTCGCGAAACCGGGCGGGTGGGTGCCGGTGTGGTATGTGTATGGCAGCTTGAGCCGCGATGATTTGCTGGCGTATTACCGCGCCGCGGACATGGCGTTGATCACGCCGCTCAAGGACGGCATGAACCTGGTGGCGAAAGAATATTGCGCTTGCAGTATCGAGGAAGATTGCGTTTTGATCCTGAGCGAATTCGCCGGCGCGGCAGCGCAACTGAATGGCGGCGCGATCCTGGTAAATCCATATGACATTGAAGGCATCGCGGACGCAATCAAGCGCGGCTACGAAATGAGCTCCGAGGAGAGAGAAGGGCGCATGCGGCGCATGCGCCGGTCGATCCGCAGCTACGATGTGTTCTGGTGGGTCGATGCATTCTTGAGCGCTGCCATCGCGCGCGATCTGAGCGCATTTCCCCTGCCCGCCGAACGTGCGCCAGAGTTGGCGGCGGACTATCTGCCGATTTGAAGCACGGCGCCTTGATTTAACGCCGAGCGTCGCCGATTTAGAGCCTGAGTAGCCGAGTTAAGCCCGGCGACCGAACCCGAGTAACAAGTTAAGCGCGGCATCGCTATACCCGATAACGCACTTGCGGCAGTCGTACTCCTGACATGCCGGGTAGCGTAAACGACGGCGATCTTGCGTAACCGTGTCAGGGTTGCGGGGCGCGGCTGGATCGGTCAACATGCAGCCCCGCGAACTGAGCGGCGCACTCGCGACGACACCGCGATACGGTCGGCAGTTGCCGTCGAATGGTGCGTTGCCATTTCAATCTTGTGGCGCTCGTTTCAATTCGGACTCTTGTTGCAGATTGCCGAACCTTTCCTTTCTCCCGAATTTTCCGCCCGCGCTCAGCAACCTCGCCCTCACCGGGCTGATCTTGCTGGCGGGCCTGGGATGTGGCGAGCTGTTCCGCCGCGTCCTGTTCTTGCCGCGCATCAGCGGCTACGTCGCAGCCGGTCTGCTGCTCGGACCCGGCACCTTCGGGTTGGTCGACAAAGACATGCTGCAGGATTCGTGGATCGTGCTGGATATCGCGCTTGGACTGATTTTGTTCGAGCTCGGCTCGCGACTGGACCTGACTTGGTTCAAACGCAATCGCTGGCTGCTCGCAAGCAGCGTCGCCGAGTGCGTGCTGTCGTTTCTGGCGATATTCGTGGTGCTGCTGCTGCTCGGCGCGCCGAAGTTGCAGGCCGGAATCGGCGCTGCAATCGGCACCGCAACCGGCGCGCCGGTGCTGCTGCTGATCATTCATTCGGAGCGCTCCGACGGGCTGCTCACCGATCGCGCCATCAATCTAACGGCGCTCAACAACGTCTTTGCGGTGGTTGCGCTGACGATGTTGCTGGCTTTCCTCCACTTGGAGTATCGCGCAGGCGTCTATCTCGTATTCCTGCATCCGCTCTACCTGCTACTGGGCTCGGCACTGCTCGGCCTGGTCGCGAGCGTGCTCCTGGTCTGGCTTGCGCGCTGGGTCGGTAAGCGCGAAGATCTGCAGTTCATTTTACTGGTGGCGATGGTGTTGCTGACGGTCGGTATGGCGAAGACGCTGCATTTGTCCAACTTTATCTCGCTGCTGGTGCTCGGCGTGATGGCGCGCAACCGCGACGCGAAGCGCGATCTGCTGCCGGTCG
>JBDTMS010000688.1:0-3073 GCA_039934195.1 Betaproteobacteria bacterium | reverse complement strand
TATAGGTTTGCGCAAGCGCAGACGCGCTGCAAATCTTCGCATGGGCACTGCCGCAAAGTCGCACATCCGGCATCCAACGCCCTTTTCTCAAACCTGACAAAACGATAGCCCTTGCCGTAAAAGGACAGGACAGCATGCAAGCGACCATAGAAAAAGTGGGTGGCCTCGAGCGCCGATTGAACGTAACGCTGCCTGCGCAGGAGATCGACGACGAGGTGGAGAATCGACTCAAACGACTGGCGCGGACCGTGCGGATGCACGGTTTTCGGCCAGGCAAGGTGCCGTATCGGCTGATTCAGCAACAATACGGCGGCCAGGTCCGCCAGGAAGTGCTGGGTGATGCCCTACAAAAAACCTTCGGCGAGGCGGTGCGCTCGCAGAATCTGCGTGTCGCAGGCTATCCGCGCTTCGAGCCGAAGACAGCCGAGCCGCCGAACGACGACGTACAGTTCAGTGCCACTTTCGAAGTCTATCCGGATGTAGAGCTCGGCGATCTTGCCAACGCGACGGTCGAGCGGCCTTCGGTCGAGCCGGGCGACGCCGAAGTCGATAAGACCATTGCTATCCTGCGCAAGCAACGCGTGACCTACGAGCCTGCCGATCGTCCTGCACAGCGCGGCGATCGCGTCACGATCGATTACCGCGGCACGCGCGATGGCGAGCCGTTCGACGGCGGTACCGGGAACGACCATCCGACCATCTTGGGCGAGGGGCAACTGCTGCCCGAGTTCGAGGCACAGGTCGCTGGCCTGCGCGCAGGCGAGAGCCGCACATTTGAAGTGACCTTCCCGGAGGACTATCATGGCAAGGACCTCGCCGGCAAGGCCGCCCAGTTCGAGGTGACCGTCAAGCAGGTCGAATCGTCGATATTGCCCGAAGCAGACGCGGAATTCGCCAAACAACTCGGGATCGTCGATGGCGACATCGACAAGATGCGCAGCGATATCAAGACCAATCTGCAGCGCGAGTTGCGCCGTCGTATTCAGGCCCGCATCAAAGATCAAGTGATGAAGGCGCTGCTCGAGAATACCAAGCTGGAGCTGCCGAAGTCGCTCGTCGATCTCGAGACGGATCGACTGATGGCGGGCATGCGGCAAGACCTGACCGCGCGCGGACTCAAAGCCGACGAAATTCCAATGCCGCGCGAGGCGTTCGAGCCCGAAGCGCGCAAGCGGGTGGGACTGGGCCTGATCGTGGCGGACATCGTGCGGCAGCACCAGCTGCAGGCCAAACCTGAGCAGATCAAGGCGATCGTCAACGATTACGCGGAAAGCTACGAGCGGCCCGAAGAAGTTGTACGCTGGTACTACCAATCGCCTGAGCGGTTACGGGAAGTCGAATCGCTCGTATTGGAGGACAATGTAGTCCAGTGGGTTTTATCCCAGGTGAAGACCGTGGATAAGGCAGCCGACTTCGACGAACTCATGGGTAACGCAAAATGAAATGGGAAAAACGGGAACTCGAGCCGCAGGGGCTGGGCTTGATTCCGATGGTCATCGAGCAGAGCGGTCGTGGCGAGCGCGCCTACGACATCTATTCGCGCTTGCTCCGGGAGCGAGTCGTGTTTTTGGTGGGTCCGGTCAATGAAATGTCCGCCAACCTGATCGTTGCTCAGCTGTTGTTTCTCGAATCCGAGAATCCCGAGAAAGATATTTCGTTCTACATCAATTCTCCGGGCGGCTCTGTGTCCGCGGGTCTTGCCATCTACGACACGATGCAGTTCATCAAACCGGACGTGAGCACGCTGTGCGTGGGCCAGGCCGCGAGCATGGGCGCGCTGCTGCTTGCGGCAGGCAAGAAAGATAAGCGGTTCACGTTGCCGAACTCGCGCGTCATGATTCATCAGCCGATGGGCGGGTTTCAAGGTCAGGCCAGCGACATCGAAATCCACGCGAAGGAGATCCTGTATTTGCGTCAACGCCTCAACGAGATCCTCGCCAAGCACACCGGTCAGGACATCAAGACGATCGAGCGGGATACCGAGCGCGATAATTTCTTCAGCGCGCAGGATGCCACTACGTACGGACTGGTGGACAAAGTGCTGAATAGTCGTGTTGACGTCGCGGCGTGATTCTTGCTGAAATCACTATGAAATCGCTAATCTGCAAGACCAATGTTGGCGTTAATGTTGCCCTTGAAAAACTGTCGTATCGCAGCACTTAGAAGCTTAAGCCTCGGCCCGAGTCCTCGCCCCTATGTCTGAAAAGCCTGGTTCAGAAAAACTGCTCTACTGCTCGTTCTGCGGCAAAAGCCAGCACGAGGTGCGCAAGTTGATCGCTGGCCCGTCGGTGTTCATCTGCGACGAGTGCATCGAGCTGTGTAACGACATCATCCGGGAAGAGAGTCAGGGCGAACAGGCCACGCGCGGTACTAAGTCCGATCTTCCGGTTCCGCATGAAATCAGAGTGATCCTGGATCAGTATGTAATCGGTCAGGAGCAAGCCAAGAAGATTTTGTCGGTCGCCGTATACAACCACTACAAACGGCTCAAGAACCTAGGCAAAAAAGACGATATCGAACTGGCCAAGAGCAACATTTTGTTGATCGGGCCGACCGGTTCGGGCAAGACTCTACTTGCACAAACGCTTGCGCGATTGCTCAACGTGCCGTTCGTAATGGCCGATGCGACGACCTTGACCGAAGCCGGCTACGTTGGCGAGGACGTCGAAAACATCATCCAGAAGCTGCTGCAGAAGTGCGACTACGATGTCGAGAAAGCACAGCGCGGTATCGTCTACATCGATGAGATCGACAAGATCTCACGTAAATCGGATAACCCTTCGATTACCCGGGACGTCTCCGGTGAAGGTGTGCAGCAGGCGCTGTTGAAGCTGATCGAAGGCACGGTGGCATCGGTACCGCCGCAGGGCGGGCGCAAGCATCCGAACCAGGAATTCGTCCAGGTCGACACGACCAACATTCTGTTCGTATGCGGTGGCGCGTTCGATGGCCTGGATAAAGTAATTCGCGCGCGTTCGGAAAAAGGCGGGATTGGTTTCGGTGCGGAAGTTCGCAGCAAAGACAACCGTAGAGACATCGGCATGGTGCTGAAAGAGGTCGAGCCGGAAGACCT
>JBDTMS010000687.1:0-3085 GCA_039934195.1 Betaproteobacteria bacterium | reverse complement strand
CCAGCCGTGGGTTCAGGTGCTGCACGCCTACGGCATTACGATCACGCTGATCGGGTTGATCGGGTTTTCGATCTTCTCGCACGTCAAGCCCGCGTCCGACGACGACGTACCTCACGTCGCGACCGGCCAAGAAAAGCATTGAGTAGCCGGAATGTCTGAAATCATTTTGCGCGACGTCGAAAAATACTTCGGCGACAACTACATCATCCGCAAACTCAATCTGGAAATTGCTCATCGCGAATTCGTCGTGCTGCTCGGTCCTTCGGGGTGCGGCAAGACCACTACGTTGCGCGCGATAGCGGGGCTCGAGAACATCGATCGCGGGGATATTCTCATCGACGGAAAACCGGTTCAGCATTTGCAGGCTGCCGATCGAGATATTGCATTCGTGTTCCAGTTGTTCGCACTGTACCCGCACTTGACCGCCTATGAGAACATCGCGTTTCCGCTGCGGGCGATGGACGAAACCAAAGCAACGATCGACTCGCGGGTGCGCGCTGCGGCGAAATCGCTGCGCATCGAGCATCTCCTGAACAAGCGGCCGTCGGCACTATCCGGCGGCGATATGCAGCGAGTCGCCATCGGTCGCGCGCTGGTGCGGCGGCCGAAAGCGCTGCTGATGGACGAGCCGATCGGCGCGCTCGACGCAAAGTTGCGCGAAGAAATGCGCGTGGAGCTGAAACACATCCACCTGCGGAACGAGGCGACCACTGTTTACGTGACGCACGATCAGATCGAAGCCATGGCGATGGCGGACAAGATCGCGATCATGAACGAAGGCGTGCTGCAGCAGGTCGGCACACCGACCGAGGTGTATCAGCATCCGGTCAATTTGTTCGTCGCACAGTTTATCGGCAGCCCGATCATGAATGTGCTGGAAGCCAGCGTGCGGCCGGAGAACGGTGCCACCACGGTCGCGCTCGGCACCGGTAATACATACCTGCAATTTCCCGCCGCGCTGTACGAGCAGATCGCCGAGCGCAAGGCTGCCGAAGATAAGCTCGCGCTCGGAATACGCGCCGAAGGCGTGCAAGTCGTGACGTCGGCGATCGCGGGCTACATCCCGGTCGAAGCACACATCATCGAGCCGCTCGGGCCGTACGATATCGTCGATCTAAAGTTCGGCGATCAATTGGTGCGTGCGCGAACGGCGAGCGGTCTGGTCGACAGGGCGGGCGACACCGTCTGGGCGCGCCTGGACGAATCCCAAACGCACTTCTTTAGCACGCGCACCAGCGAATCGCTGAAGATCACGCTCTAGCCCGGATCGCACATGGCGCACGTATCTCTCCAACAACTCAGCAAACGCTATCGCCGTCATTGCGCGCTCGACCATCTCACCTTGGACATCGCCGATGGCGAGTTCTTCGTGCTACTGGGGCCGACCGGTGCCGGCAAGACGACGACATTGCGGCTGATTGCCGGGCTCGACGCGTCGGACGAGGGCGGCATTTTCATCGATGGACAAGACGTGCGCGGCTGGAGTGCGGCCGAGCGTGACGTCGCGCTGGTGTTTCAGTACTACTCTTTGTATCCGCATTACACGGTGCGCGAGAATCTCGAATTTCCGCTCAAATCCAAACATCGGCGCGTCGCTCCGGACGAAATAAAAGCCCGCGTAGCGAAAGCGGCGAAGACGCTGCGCATCGAACACTTGCTCGAGCGCAAAACCGATCGGTTGTCGGGCGGCGAGATGCAGCGCGTCTCGATCGGTCGCGCGATCGTGCGCGCGCCGCGCGTGTTCCTGATGGATGAGCCACTGTCGAATCTCGATGCGAAACTGCGCGAGTTGTTGCGCTCCGAGCTCAAAGATCTGCAGATGACGCTGGGTGCGACGTTTCTCTATGTCACGCACGATCAGGTCGAAGCGATGAGTATGGGCGACAAGATTGGCGTGCTCAACGAAGGGCGGCTGGTGCAGGTCGGCACGCCGCACGAAATCTACAACCATCCGAAGGACACGTTCGTCGCGACCTTCGTCGGCTCCCCGGCGATGAATCTGTTGCACGGAACACTCGTCGACGGTCGCCTCGTGATCGCTCCCGGCGCGTTCGAAGTGATGCTCGACGCAGACGTTGCTCAGCGTCTGCGGGGACGTGCCGGCCCGGTCACGCTGGGGGTGCGCTCCGAAGATATTCGCGTGGGGCAGGGCGGCGCACTTGAAGCGCAGGTCTATGGGGTAGAGAATCATGGCGTGGAGAAGATCGTCACGCTCAAGGTGCAAGAGCACATATTGCGTGCGACGGTACCGGCGCGGTTGAATATCGAGGTGGACAGCCGGGCCGAAGTTAGTTTCAACCAGCGGAAGCTTCAGTTCTTCGACAAGGCGACTGGAGTGAACCTATACCAGAGCGAGGAGCGGATAAATGGCTAAGGTGCTTTTCAAGAATATCAACGTGCTCGACTGTACTGGCGCGCCGCCTTTCAGCGGACAGGTGCTGGTCGAGGGTAACCGCATCAAGGCTGTTGCACCGCAAGGCAGTTCGCTGCCGGCTGACGGCGCCGAAGTGGTGGACGGCGCCGGTTCTACGCTGATGCCCGGTCTGATCGAGTCGCACTCGCACCTCACCTTCCTCGACACCGCCGATCTGGAAAGCCTGGGCTTCGTGCCGCCCGAAGAACACATGCTGCGCACGGCGAAGAACGCAAAAAAACTGCTCGATCAGGGCTTCACAGCGTGTAACAGCGCGGCGTCGGCGAAAGCGCGGCTGGATGTGGTTTTGCGCAACTTCATCGATGCCGGCGACCTGCCAGGCCCGAGGACGCGCGCCGCAAGTCCGGAGTTGGCGACCACTGCGGGGCTGGGCGACGTACGTCTCATGCATATGCACCGTGAAACGTTTGCGATCGTATGCGACGGCGCCGAAGAATTTCGCAAGACTGCACGCGAGATGGTGCGCGAAGGCGTCGATACGCTGAAGATCAATCCCTCGGGCGACGAATTCGTTCCGCATTCGCGTGCACATCAAACCGTCATGACCGAAGCGGAAATCGCCGCTGTGTGCGAGGTGGGCCGGATGCACGGCAAGCGCGTCGCTGCACACGCACGCAGCGCCGAATCGGTGAAGCTGTGTTTGAAGCACGG
>JBDTMS010000686.1:0-3086 GCA_039934195.1 Betaproteobacteria bacterium | reverse complement strand
CAGTCAGCGCACGAGGAAATCAACTTCGAGTCTGCCGCAGCCTCGGGCGGAACGAACTACGGGTGGCGGCTGCGCGAAGGCCCGATCGCAACGCCGACGGTAGGTCTGGGCGGCCCTAAGCCGCCAGGTGAACAAGATCCGGTCTATGACTACGGACACGGGAGCACACCGGGGCTTTCGATGGGGACGTCGTGATCGGCCGCTATGTGTATCGGGGCAGCTTTCTGCAAGGTCTGCAAGCTACTTATTTCTTCGGCGACTTTGAATCGGGACGCATCTGGTCATTACGCATGATCCCGTTACTGGAAAGTTGATTCACGGCTCGCTCATCGACCGGACGGCGGAGCTGGCGGGGTTCAGTCAGATCAGCAACATCTCCTCGTTCGGCGAGGATGGGTTCGGTATGTGTACATCGTCGATTTGCGCGGCAAGGTGTTCGCGATCGTGCCAGAACCGTCCATCTATGCCATCGTCGTGATTGGCCTCGCTGGGCTGGCTTGGGCTCGGCGCAGCAAGCGTGTTGTTACGCCAACGCATACCACCCTCGCGATGGGGTGTCAGTGCAGGGGTTCAACTGGCTCGCCTTGGCATAGGCTTCTTGCTCGCTTCAAATTGGACATCGACTAAATGGTGACACCGTATGAATGCGACATCGACGCCACCGTTTGGTGGGGTGCTACCAGTGTGGACCTTATCGCTGGCCACAATTATCGCTTTGAGGCCGAGGGTAAATGGAATGACGCCAACATAGAGTGTGGTCCGGAAGGCTACCAGTTGTCCGCACTCCCGGCATGGAGGCGGCTGCTCTTCAGAGCAGCGGCAAGCCTGCGCCCCCTCGATACCGGAGATCGTTGGTTCATGCTACTGGGTCGAATCGGCGCGGAAGGAATGGTGTTTGAAATCGGCAAGTCACGGCGGTTTAGAGCAGGAACAAGCGGCACACTATATTGCTCGGTAAACGACGTGCAATTCATGTACCGAAACAATCGGGGAGCAGTCAATTTACGGATTGTGGACTTGGGTCCTTTCGACACTTAGTACTCGCTCGTTTTCACAGCGACGAACAGCGAGACCTAATCGTAGCGTGCTGTTGCTTCTCAACGCGTGAGATGGTCGAGATCCTTGCTTTGGTCCTGCACCGACACAAAATCGTGCTGGTGGGCGGATCTGGAACCGGTAAAACCCACCTCGCCACCGCGATCGGCGTCCAGGCGATCGAGCAACGCCACATGCGAGTGCGCTTCTTCCAGACGATTGAGTTCGTCAATGGGCTCGAGCAGGAGAAAGCCATCGGCAAGGCGGGCCGCATCGCACACCGCCTGCTGTATACGGATCTGGTTATCCTAGGATCGGCCCTGGACATGCCTGGCCTACGACGGAAGCTGTATCGGACGGCACTCAAACGATGACTATGAACGCCACCGGCACGCGTGAATATCCGCCGGACGCGGCGCACCGATTCCCGGCGATTCGTTATCAGATTCCGAATTGAAGGATTTCCGCAAATTCGATAGATTCGCGTTCGTGCATTCTTGGCTTTTTAGACACCGCCGTTCATTCGCGCGAGGCTCCTTCAAAAACCTAGATATTCCGGAGGAACGAGTATGAATAACGAAGAAATCGAAGGGCGCATCAAACTGGTCTTCATCGAGAAGCTGGGGATTGAAGAAGAGCAATACCAGCCAAGCGCCAAAATCGCCGAAGATCTGGGCGCGGATAGTCTTGACGTCGTGGAACTGGTGATGGGCTTCGAGGATGAGTTCAGTATCGATGTGGGCGGCGACGAGGCGGAAAAGCTTCTTACCGTCGGCGATGCGATTAATTTCATCACGGCTCTCGTCGTCGCGAAAGCGGAGGGTAATTCAACGCATAAACCGAAGTTAGGCACAAGTCGGAACGCTCCGAAAGGACCGAGACCATGACCGATAAAAACATCAAGGTCACCATCGGCCCCGGCACCGTCTTTGCAGTACTTGCCGTCGCGGTAGCCGCGATCGTCTTAATGCACTGGCTGCTCGATACGGACGAGAAGGATACCTATCTTCGAGCGCCTCAGGCTACCGAAGCGCGCGAGGCGAGACGATAGCGTTCAGCCGAACGTCATTTCGGCTTTCTGCTCGCGAGAATGCTTCTTACAGTTCCGGTCCTGTTGGAGTTTGCGGCGGTGCTGGAGTATTCGCCGGCGTTTCGCTAACGACTACGCCCTAAAGGACAACTGTTCGATGAGCAGGCGCTCGCTGCGCACCGAGTACAACACTTGCAGCAACAGCGCACGAATCAGCTTCTCCGGACCAATCGAGGAGCGCCCCGAAGCAGCATAGATCGCCTCGAAGGTCGGATACATCAGGCGCAACGCGGCATCGAGCATCTCGCGCAACGCGCGCAGCGGATGGTCAGTCTGGCGCCCGCGCTTCGCACGACACATAGCTAAACAGTCCCTCTTGTCGACTATCGCTTCCTCGCATGTTCGCTCTCCCAACATCAATATCGATACCGCTATGACATTTAACTACTCGAAGCATTCTTCGAGTTTTTCAACAGCGTGCTAGTGATTTCCGAAATGCAATGAACGTGCATGGCGATAATATCTGGCATGAGATCGCAACCGAATCTCTTCGGAGCAACGATCGCAACATGGCCGTCGGAACGGTCGCTGAAATCCTACAGCACCACGCGATAAAGCAGCCGATCCCTGACGATTATCTGGTGGCATCGCTGTATATACTCGCGCTCCAGCGAGTGGATTTCTATTCCGTAGCGCTGGCGCTTGTGCAGGCCGCGGAAGCTAAAAGTAACGGGCGCCCACGCAGAGGAATTGGAAGAAGAATCGATACCTGGCAAGTTTGCCATTGGGACCAAAGTGCAAGGCTCCACCGTTGTGGTTGGTTGCGCTGCTGAGGGAATTCACTTCTAAGATCAGCTTTTCGCTTCCTGCCAATGCGACGTCTCCATTCGCGTGAACCGAGTTACTCGATTGAACGGCGGATTACTCGGCACCGTGTGGTACAGATAGATGTAATGGTTCACGGCGAAGTCCGGATCGAAAGCGACACCGAGCAGGCCCCGCTCACCTGCAGCATCTACCG
>JBDTMS010000685.1:0-3087 GCA_039934195.1 Betaproteobacteria bacterium | reverse complement strand
GCGATTATGCGGTTCACGAAAAAAAACCGCGACACTTTGTGCGACCACCGGCCCGACATCGGGTACTTCTTCCAGACGGGCTTCATCGGCATCCAGCAACAACGCGATATCGCCGAACGATCGCGCCAGATCGCGCGCCGTAGTTTCGCCTACATTGCGGATGCCGAGCGCATAGATGAAACGCGCCAGCGTGCAGTTGCGGCTGTGGTCGATGCTTTTTAGCAAATTCATGGCCGATTTTTCCCCCATTCGCTCGAGCGCCGTTAGCGTCTCCAAGGTGAGTGCGTAAATATCGGCCGGCGTTTTGACCAGATCCTGATCGACGAGCTGATCCACCAGTTTCTCGCCCAGGCCTTCGATGTCCATCGCGCGGCGCGAGGCAAAGTGCAGGATCGCCTGCTTGCGCTGCGCCGGACAATACAGGCCGGCGGTGCAGCGGGTAACAGCTTCGCCTTCAATGCGCTCCACACGGGAGTGACATACCGGACACGCGTCGGGCATGAGGAATATGCGCGTATGCGACGGTCGCTGTTCCAGCAACACGCGAACGACTTCGGGAATCACATCGCCGGCCCTGCGCACGATCACGGTGTCGCCTGCACGCACGTCCTTGCGATGCACTTCGTCTTCGTTGTGCAACGTCGCGTTGGTGACGGTAACGCCGCCCACGAATATCGGCTTGAGCCGCGCTACCGGCGTTAGCGCACCGGTTCGTCCGACCTGCACACCGATGCTGTCGATCTGCGTCGTCGCCTCCTCGGCTGGAAACTTGTGTGCTACTGCAAAGCGCGGCGCGCGCGAAACGAAGCCGAGCTCATTTTGCTGCGCGAGCTGATTGACCTTGTAGACGACGCCGTCGATGTCGTAGGGCAGCGTCGCCCGTTTGCTGCCGACCTCACCGTAGTACTCCAGCAACCCGTCGAGTCCGTGCACCGCCCGGCGCAGCGGCGACACCGGGACGCGCAGCGTGCGCAGGTAGCTCATTTGCTCGCTGTGCCGATCGACGGGAATCTGCGCGCCCTGTGCACGACCCAATCCGTAGGCGAAAAAAGCCAGCGGCCGTGCGGCTGTCGTGCGCGGATCTTTCTGGCGTAGAGCACCTGCCGCGGCGTTGCGTGGATTGACGACCAGGCGCTCACCGCGCTCCTCAAGTTGCCGGTTGAGTGCTTCGAAGTCGCGCTTGAGCATGATCACTTCGCCACGCACTTCGAGCAGCCGCGGCGGATGTTTAGTCGCCAGGCGCAGGGGAATCGCGCGAATGGTGCGCAGATTCGGCGTTACGTCCTCACCGCTGTAGCCATCGCCGCGGGTTGCGCCGAGCACGAACGCGCCATCGGCGTAGGTCAAACTGATCGCCAGCCCATCGAACTTGGGCTCAGCCGCGTATTCGACGTTGTCGCGTCCCAACCCTTCGCGCACGCGGCGGTCGAACGCAGCGATCTCTTCCTCGCTGAAGCCGTTGCTGAGCGAAAGCATCGGCACTGCGTGCGCCACCGACGGAAAATCGCCCTGCACCTTGGCGCCGATGCGCTGGGTCGGTGAGTCGGGGCTCGACAACGAGGGGTATTGTTGTTCGAGCGCCTCCAGCTCGCGAAACAGCCCGTCGTACTGCGCGTCGCTGATCTGCGGCGTGTCTTCGATGTAGTAGAGCGCGTTGTGGTGCTCGAGCGATTCGCGCAGCTCGGCCACCCGGGCCGAGGCTTTCGACGGGACTTTCATCGGCGGCTGCGACGGTCCGCCCGGCCGACGCGTTCGGCCGAATGCAGCGCGCACTTGTACCGATGCGATCGGCACCGTTGCAGGACGCGGTAAGTTGCCAGCGGGGACATGCCGGTGATCGACGTCGTGCTACGCGAAACGGTGCCTGTTGTCGTAACCTGCTGTGTCAGGAGAACAGGCGGAGCGCGGTGCGGCTACCCGCCGGGATGCCTTTGGCTTCCATCGTGCCGTAGATCTGGCGCAGCTGATTGCGGATCTGTTCTAGACCGGCTTCGGTAACCGGCGTGCGATTGTCATCGACCAGGGCGCCGCCCAGGCCGGTTGCCAGGCCGCGACCGGTCTCGATCATCTGATCGAACGCGCGCACGCCGTATTCCAGCCGCGGCACATCGAGCACCAGAGTCACGCCGTTCACCGTGCTGGATTTGATGCGATCGGGATCGAGCTTGCCGGTTTGCGGATGCTCCAGGCTGAACAGCGTCGCGCCGGCGGTATCGGCAAACCGGAACGCCCCATCGTCCATGTTGAACCCGGCGGCTTCAGCGCAGGTGCGCACCCGCGACCCGGGAAACACATCGCCGTTGCCGGCGACGACGTTGAGTCCGACGACGACGTCCACGTCAGCGCAAAATTCGTCGAGGTCGCGCGCGACCTTCACGTACGGATCGATGTTCGGCGTACGCACCGTTCCGCCGATGCCGTGCGCCCATTGCGCGACCAGGCTCTGGAAGGCGGTGAGATCGTCGGGCGTTACGTGGCCGCGACGATCTGCCAGCTGCAGGGCGGCGCGGACGCGATCGACCTGGACCGGCGCATTTGCCAGAGAAAACCAGTCGCTCGCGGGCGCGGCAGCCAGAATCTGAATACGCCGGCCCAGACCGTCGAGCGCTTCCAATAGCTGCTGCAGAGAGTCGCGGGCGATGGTCCGCGCACTGCTGACTTCGACCGTGTAGTCGATCGGCGATACCGGCAAATCGTCGTCCGGCGCCGTCGAGAATGCCGCCGGCTCGACCCGGCCCGAAGCGATGTCTTCGTCATCGGCGGCGTCGCGCGACATCTGCGGCTCGATGCGATCGACGCGCTCGGCCGGTAGCGGCGCATCGAGCAGCGCGTCGCCGCGATTGTCGGTAAAGCTCGCGTCGGCATGCCGCCGGTACCGCGATTCTTGCACGCGGTTATAGGCAACCACCGCGCCGATCACCAGCGCGCCAATGACTACCAGGCCGATCTGAAGATCGCTCATGATTCTCCGCAGTCTAACGATGTGCTGCACCGCATTCCGACAAGCTCCATATTAGACAGCTCGACCTCGAATCGAAAGTCTTGTCGGATCGAGCGGCCTTCCCTTCGAGACGCTTCGCGGCGCAG
>JBDTMS010000684.1:0-3099 GCA_039934195.1 Betaproteobacteria bacterium | reverse complement strand
ACCTGATTGCCGCGCAGCGCGATGCCGTGCACCTGCGGCAGATCTTTGAGGACGACTTTCATCTCATCGGACTTGCCGTCTCCGTCCGTGTCTTTGAGCGCGACAACATCGTTGCCGCGGCGGGTGATGTAGACGGTGCCGTCGTCGGCGATCACGATCATGCGCGGTTTGCCGACGTCCTTCGCAAACACGTTGACCTTGAAACCGGGCGGCACCTGCAGATGATTGAGGTATTCGTCGCTGAAGTCGCGGCGTTCGCTGCGGAACGTGCTGCTGCTGACGTCGACCCCTTGCGGAAGTTTTTGCTCTTGCGCTAGTGCTGCGCCTGCGGCAGCGAGCGTCAATACGAACGCGCGGCTGTAGATTGTCGGCCAGTTCATGCCTGCTCTCCTCACCTGGAAAAATGGATTGACTGCATTGAGCAATCGAGGTTCGCAGTCTAGCGCGGCAGAGGCTTTCCATCTCGGACGGCGATCATCGGCAGTCGAGAGAGGAAATCGAGTCGCGATTCACGGTCACCGCGACCACACATATAGTTTGCCACGGCGAGAATGTGCAAAGTGCGGGGCGATGCTCATCTTGCGGCACCAGCATGCGAATCACGGGGCTCGATTCAGTATGGTGACGCCAACGACGTGGTGCCCACACATTGCGTCTTCGCGAGCGACTGGGTGACTTCACCGCCGCCGCATTCGCGATGATGGAATAATCGCGCGGCGCAGGGACGCCCGACAGAGCCGCTGACCCGTGTAGCGAGCGGCGGCCGAATGTTTCGTGTGTGTGAGGTATCGAGCAATGTCTCGGCAGCAAAGCGAGACTACTTGTACTTGAGTTTTCTCGCGACAAGAGACGGCGCAAGAACCAGCGTGACCGCATTCGTCCCAATGATGGGGATTTCGGTTTGCAGGAGCCATACGCCAGCCAAGCGCGACGCCGACTGCAGATTCGCGTGAACAAGGGCTTAACCACCGTCATGATGAGAATGCACGCTCCAGCAAACTTCCAGTTGAAGGCGAACCCCGCGCGCCTCGATCACCTGATGGATGCCGACGATGTGATGATCAATGACCGCCCGGATATTATTCTGTTCAAATGTACCGATGCGCTGCGGTAAATCCAAGCGAGGCATTTAGTATCGCCCTTGGTGGTCACCTGGTGGGCTAAGCAGGTGCAAGTGAAGCCTGGCAAAACCGCGCACACTGACATTTGCCTGGGAGATGTAGAACCGATGTCGTAGTGACCGGGGCCGACGGATACCGTGGTCGGCGCTACAACGTTATTGCCGCCATTTTCGAGCGACACCACTAGAACGCGAATCCGAGCACCCACCATTGCGCGGGAAAATCGACTGCTGCCAAGGGGCAACGGCTCCCGACTGATATGCGTTGATGGCATTCTCCCAAGTCGCGTCCCACAGTGCTCGAATCGTCCAATAGACCATATGACTTTCTCGCTATTGAGTACTTGAGATTTTGCCCGCAACATAGCGTACACGGGACGCTAACCAGAGATCCGCCGCCGATGCGTAAACTTTCCATCTTCTTGAGCCACATCAACCTCGAATCCACGCTGGCCGATGCCCTAAAGGCCCATATCGTCCGGGATTTTATCGGCTTGGTCGGCGTGTTCGAGTCCTCAGATCGCACAAGCATTCCGGTTGGCTCAAAATGGCTAGAGGAAGTAACGGAAGCACTACATGAGGCTGATCTTCACATCGTGTTATGCAGCCCCGAATCGATTGGCCGCCCGTGGATCAACTTTGAGGCCGGAGCTGCTCACGTTCGGCAAATTCCCATCGTTCCAATCTGTCACAGTGGTTTGATGCCTGCCCAGCTACCGGTACCGCTTAGCGAGTACGAAGGCGTAGTCCTTACCACCCAGGAATCGTTTAAAGCGTTCTATGCTTCGGTTGCAAAGCTGCTTGGCTCGGATATTCCGCAAGTCGACTTCGCGGAGTACGCGCGTGAGATTCAGTCCATCGGGCTTGCGTATCTGACCCGGCGCTCCCGTCTTGAACAAAGCAGTCTTGGCGAATCTGGCCTTCGAACGATAATCAATCCCATAGCGCTCTGTATCTCCAGTAACCAATTTCTGAAGCTCGGATTTGAAAATCAGCTAGACCGAGTGATCGACGCTTTCCCAGCCACTGTTGAGCACGGGCACGTTCTGGACTCTGCGGCACTCAAAGAGGCGCTGAACGGAACTGCGCGAGTCGATATCGTGCATATCGCTGCCTTTATCTGCCCGAGATCGGGTGATTTGTACTTCAGTGATGTCGACCTAAAAACCGGCGATCCCGCGGAGGAATCGATCGACCGCCTTACCGCAGATGCGTTCGCCGCATTGCTGAAAATGGCACGCACACAGCTGGTAATCATCACCAGCTGTGATTCCATTTCCCTTGCAGCGACTGTTATCGGGGTTGCGCATGTAGTTGCCGCACGCGACATGGTAAGCGCGAAAATGATGGCCGCCTGGGTGGAATCGTTCTACGCGATGTTACCTAAACGTCCGCTGTCGGAAGCTCTCGACTTCGCCCTGAAAGCAAGCGGCGCTCCGATGAGGCTGTATGCGAAGCAGCCCGAATCCGTAGACCTGGTCATAGAGCTCTCTTCTGCATCCATGAACCAGGATCCTGCTCACGTGTAGCGCGCCAGACCATTGCGACGTACCGGATCGACGAGAATTAAGCGGTCGATGAACTGCTTTGCGGCGTGATTCGAATTGCAGCATGGACGGCGGCGAATCGGCAGACGCTACTGCGTATCGGTCGCGCGGGGCCGTCCGACTAGCGTTGTGCCGCCATCGACCACCAACGTTTGTCCGGTGATGAAGCGCGCCTCCTCCGACAGCAGAAAGCGAACGGCGTAGCCGACATCCCACCCATCGCGATATACGCACCCGCCACCCCGGGCGCGTTGCCGATCAACGGCACGTAGTCCTGCGTGATCGGACGGAAGCACGCTTGGCGCGCAATGATTCTGTCTGGATGAAACGCAGGCGACAATCGCTCACAGATCGCCTGCAATCGCTCGATTGCATCGGGCTCCGGCGCAACCGCTGCGGGGTCCACCGGTAGCGGAGCCTGACTTGAAAATG
>JBDTMS010000683.1:0-3106 GCA_039934195.1 Betaproteobacteria bacterium | reverse complement strand
TGCATCGCCCTCGATCACCAGCAAGCCGCCGTGTCCCGTTGCGCCGGCCGACTCGGATGCAAAACCTTTCACGCGCACGCTACCGGACATCATGTTCTCGGCAACGCCCCAACCGACATTGCCGTGGATGGTGATGTCGGCGAACTTGTTCATACCCGCGCAGTAATAGCCCGCGTGCCCGCGGACGTCGATCGTCACCGCCGCGTTGATGCCAACCGCGATGTTATGCGCGCCCTCGGGATTGAGAACATCGACGTGCGAAACACCGTCATCCTGCAAGCCGTTATGCAGCCAATCGTTCAGCTCGCGCACGCTGGTTTGCGCGAGATCGAACGCCTTGTCCTCGGTGATGTTCCGAGCGGTCATTGCACTTTCCATATGTAGAGCTCATGTGGCATCGGTTCGAACAACTTGGCGTTCTTCACGTCGGGCAGTTTCGCGAGCGAGCGAAACTCGGATGCGATGGCCACGTAGTCATCGGTTTCCGCGACGATCGCCGGCTTGCAGCCGAACGCATCGCGCACCAGTGCTAGCTGATCGCGCGTGCCCATCAAAAAGGTGTAGAAGCCGTCGAGTTCCTCGAAGCCTTTTTGCACGGCAGCTTCGAGATCGTCGCCTTCGCGCAGACGCCACTCGAGAAAGCGCGTCGCGGCCTCGGTGTCGTTGTCCGTTTCGAACTTGATGCCCAGCGGCTCGAGCTTGCGACGGATGCTATTCGGGTTGGACAAAGATCCGTTGTGCACCAGGCAGAAATCTTCGCCCGCAGTGAACGGGTGCGCGTGGGCCGGCGTGACCGCGGACTCGGTTGCCATCCGCGTATGTCCCACCAGATGCGTACCCGCAAGCGTGTCGAAACCATAACGCTGCGCGACTTCGGAAGGATGGCCGGTGTCTTTATAAATATCCATGCTGCGTCCGGCTGACAGTACGTGCAACGCGGGGAAGCGGCCCCTCACCCAGCGCCGCACTTCGGCCACCGATTCGTCGCAGGTGAGCACAGCGTGATTGCCGATGATCGTCACGTCCATACGGCCAGTCGTTCCAGCTGCGCCATCGATAAATCGCTTGGCGAATTCCGTTTCGAACGCACTCCAGTCGTAGTTCCAGTCCGGCGCGTACAAGCTGAACTTCCGTTCGCCTTCGGGCAATTCATCGGTGTACACAGCGAGGCCCGCTGAATCGGGACCGCGTGCGCCCATCTGTACCAGCATCGGCACCATCAGCTCTCCGAGCTGCCCGCGCATCGCCGGGTTCTTGATCAGCAATCCAACTATTCCGCACATGGCACCACTCCAAATTGAAGACGGCACGATCGCCGTTAATGCGAGCGGCTTGGCTCGCCCTTACATTCGGTCTAGAAAAATTCCAGATAGCGATCGACTTCCCAGCTGCTGACATGCCGCTGGAACTCGATCCATTCCATGCGTTTGAGTTTTAAAAATTCTGGCGCCAACTCGGGTCCGAGCGCTTTGCAAAGCACCTCGTCGGCTTCCAATTCGTCGAGCGACTCATTAAGGCTCTGCGGCAGGATGCCGATGCCCGCCTCTTTTAGCTGCGACGAGGACCACTCATACAAATTGGTATTGTTCGGCTCGCCCGGATCGAGTTTGCGCTCGATGCCGTCCATGCCCGCCGCCATGATTGCGATAGTCGCAAGATAGGGGTTGGTCGAGCCATCGGGCAACCGCACCTCCAGGCGACCGTACGGAACGCGGACCATCGAGGTACGGTTGTTGTTGCCGTAGGTGATGTACGCCGGCGCCCAAGTTGCGCCCGACAATGCGCGGCCGACGACCAGACGCTTGTACGAATTCACCGACGGGGCGCACAACGCAGTCAAGCCGCGCGCATGCGCGAGGATGCCGCCGAGGAAGTGGTAGCCGGTCTTCGATAATCCAAGTCCACGCTTGTCGTTATCGTCATAGAACAGATTTTTCGTATTGGCGTCGCCGAGAGAAAGATGAAAGTGCGTCCCGGTCCCGGTGCGATGCGAGAACGGCTTCGGCATGAACGTCGCAATCATGCCCATCTGGTTCGCGATTTCGGACGCCGCCATCTTGAACAGCACATATCGATCCGCGCTCGCCAGGCAATTGTCGTAGGTGAAGTTGACTTCGAATTGTCCGTTCGAATCCTCGTGATCGATCTGATAGATATCCAGCCCGACCTCTTGCAGCGAGCTCACGAGTCGATCGATGAACGCGCCGCTGCGCACCAGTCCCTTGTAGTCGTAACAGGGTTTATCCAACGTATCCGAGTCGTCGACCGGTAGCAGCTTGCCTTGTTCGCCGCGCTTGAGAAGCATGAACTCGGGTTCGATACCGGTATAGAGGGTCAGCCCTTTCGCTGCCAATGCATCGACGTGCGATTTGAGCGCAACTCGCGTGTCGTACGGATACGGTTTGCCGTGCACATGCCCATAGCAATTCATTGCGGCGAAGCCGGGCAACCAGGGCAGCGGTTTCAACGTCGGCAGATCGCCGACTGCCATGTAATCGGGGCCTTCCGGGCCCATGCCGAATCCCCACAACGCGAACCCTGCGAAGCCGAGATTGCCCTCGAGAATATCGGTGAGATGACTGACCGGAACGGCCTTGGCTTTCGCTGATCCGTGGATATCGACGAATTGCGCAAGGATGTATTTGATTTTGTGATCGCTGATCAGCTTCTGCGCGTCGGCCAGTGTCATGCCCTTCTCCTGAACGTCCAAGTTACTTTCAAATGCGCTCGATTGCCGAGGCCGTGCTGCCGGAATCGGGCAACACGGATGTCAGTCCAACCGCACCGCCGCCGAGCTCGGCAGCGATCTCGATCAACGCGGCCCATAAGTACGCGCCGTAGGTGCCGTCGCACCAGATTCGATAACACGGTGTGCGTCCGAATCCCGCATACAGAACCGTCACCGCGACGCCGACCATCATCGTCATCGTTACCGTCTGGTCAGTTTGGGGGATCGAATTGAAGTTGATGTTGCAAGTCTGTGCGAACAGTTCGTGCACGCGCTCGCCGCACACCAGCAGCTCGCAGTCTTGTCGAAGCACCGCATACACGCCCGGCGCCGGTAGTTCCAGCGCCTTGCGCAACATCGACACCACGCCATCTTGCG
>JBDTMS010000682.1:0-3107 GCA_039934195.1 Betaproteobacteria bacterium | reverse complement strand
TTGGTAGTGATGCATGCACTCAACGAGTACTTGTTGCGTCGCCATGCGGAAGGCCGCCAGGTCGTTGTGTTCGTCGAGGAATCGCAGAGCATGCCAATCGCGACGCTCGAAGAAATTCGCCTGCTTTCGAACCTGGAAACGAAACAACACAAGTTGCTCCAGATCGTATTGTTTGGACAGCCGGAGCTGGACGACAACTTGCGCCGAGCCGATATTCGCCAACTTCGTGAGCGCATCACGCACAGCTTCTCGTTGTCGCCGCTAAATGCCGAGGAAGTACGCGCGTATCTCGCGTTCCGGTTGAAGGCGGCCGGCTATGTCGGCCAAGATTTATTCAATCGCTCGGCGGTGGCGTATCTGACGCATTCGACCGGCGGCCTCACACGCCGGATCAATATCGTTGCAGACAAGTCGCTCCTAGCGGCGTTCGCCGAGAACACGCACACCATCACTCGCAAGCACCTGCGAGCCGCTGTTCACGACAGTGAGTTCAGCGGTCCTTCGCGCTATCGCCAATCCCGGCACTGGCTCTATCCTGCGGCCGCAGTGCTCGGCGCTCTCGCTATCGGGGTTCTGATCTATTTCCACGAGCATGGCTTGTCTGCAGACGGGCAACAGCAAGCGGAGGGCGCTCCCGCAAAGACAGCCGCAGCACAGGAGAACGATCAGGGCGTTCGTGACCCCACCACTCAACCTGACCGGACCAACGGCACGAGTCCGGTGATAACCGAATCGAGTCTGCCGCAGCGCGCGCGCAAGGCGGAAATTTCGAGGACGACTTCGCCGCGCGCGAGCGCGCAAGCATCACACCCCGAAAAGATCGAGCCGCTCAAGCTCACCGCGACGCTATCGACGTCGAACGATCTGTTGGAACAACGTTTGCTTGCCACCGACCGCTGGTTGGCGGATAGCGGCGTGACGACATACAGCATCCAATTGCTCGGCTCGAACGACCCCGCATTATTGAAGCGCTATTTCGAAACCCTGGGCAAATTTATTGAGATAGAAAGGGTTTTTGTGTACCGTACCGTTGCGAATCAACAGCCTTCCATGACTGTTCTCTATGGAGCGTTCAACACCCGTCCCGAAGCAGTGAAGTCGTTGGAAGCGCTTCCCGGGGAGTTGAAGATCAACCGGCCATACATTCGCACGGTGCAGGGCATTCGTACTGAGATCGGCTTGAAGAAGCCATCCTGACGGTCCGCCAGCGGTAACTTAAGCGCGCGGCGATCTGCACAATCAAAACACTCCAGGGATTAGACGACCCGCAAAAAATCCGTGTAAGCGGAGCCTGGAGTAGGCGGAGGTTCGACTGAACACTTATCAAACCGGGATTCACGGCGCAAGCCGGCCTCGTTGCGGGCTGGCGGTCATTGCCATCCTGCTCACGGAAACGCTAGCGGGTTGCGCGTACCAGCCCACCATACCGCCCTCTGAAGCACATTTGTCGCGCGAGGCTGTCGTTGCGCACGACGACACGGCCAATATCCTGCCGCCGGTTACGACCAACAGCTATGTGCCGCCACCGAAGCCACGCACCAAAGCGCCGACCTACAGCGTGGTCGTCCATGAGGTCCCGGTGAAGGAGCTGCTGCTGGCTCTATCGCGCGACACCAAAGAAAACATCGACGTTCATCCCGGGCTGCAGGGACTGGTTAGTCTCAATGCCATCGATGAGACGTTGCCCGCGATCCTCGATCGCGTGTCGAAACAGATCAACATGCGCTACCGCATCGAAGGCAAGACGATCGTGGTCACGCCCGACAGCCCTTTTTTAAAGACCTATAAAGTCGACTACGTCAATATGTCGCGTGATACGACTTCGACCATTGCGGTCAGCGGCCAAATCGCGGGAGCGGCAGGCGCGGGCGGAACTGGTACGCCCGGCGGCGGCACGTCGAGCACTTCGGTAACCACCAACTCCAAAAACAATTTCTGGGAAGTGCTGCAGCAGAATATCAACAGCATCTTGTCGTCAACCCGCGCGCTCGCGCAAAGCGCGGAGGATCGGCAGATCCAGGCCGAGTCGAACCGAGCGGCACGTGAAGAGCGGCTCGCACAAGCCGAGGCGGTGGCGCGCGCCGGGCAGAACGCGACCACTTTGTTTGATAAAGCCTTCGGTTCGCCCCAGGCTAACAGTGCGGCAGCGGACCTGAAGCAGGACCTGATCATCAATCAGATCGCGGGTACCGTTTCTGTGATGGCAACCGAGCGCCAGCATCAACTCGTTCAACAATATTTGGACGCGGTTGGTGCTTCATCTCAGCGGCAGGTGCTTATCGAAGCGACGATTGCCGAGGTCACGTTATCAGACACCTACCAGGCTGGTGTGGATTGGAGCCGCTTAGCGAGCGGAGGCGGTTTTACCTTAACTCAAGGCTTGCTGGGAGCGGTGGGACCTGGCGTAACGGGGACAACCGGCCTCGCGATAGCCTACAACAGCAACACTTCGAATACGGGCGTTAAGGCAGCAGTAAATCTGCTGGAGCAGTTCGGCAATACGCGTGTGCTTTCCAGTCCAAAGCTGATGGCGCTGAACAATCAAACCGCACTGCTCAAAGTAGTCGATAACATTGTCTACTTCACGGTTCAATCATCCGTAAGCCAAGCGGCCAACGTGGGTACGCTGCAGACCGTGACCACAACACCGAATACTGTCGCGGTAGGTGTTGTGTTGAGCATGACGCCTCAGATAAACGACAATGGAGTGGTCACCCTCACAGTGAGACCCACCATTACCCGGATCAACGGTACTGTGCAGGATCCCAACCCAGCGCTGACTACCATTAAGAGTTTCATCCCGCAGATACAAGTTCGTGAGATGGAGTCAGTGCTCCAGCTCATCAGCGGTCAGACCGCGATTTTGGGCGGGCTAATGCAGGACAACGTGGATCGCAAACGCGACCAGATTCCTGGTTTAGGTAACATTCCTCACGTCGGCGAAGCCTTTCAATTTCGCAACGAGAACGTGCAAAAGACCGAGTTGGTTATCTTCATACGGCCCGTTGTCGTAACGCATCCCTCACTCGATAGCGCCGAGCTCAAGCACCTGCGACGGTTTCTACCCGAAGTCGATAAGACCGGACAGAATCCATGAGTTTGCTGCT
>JBDTMS010000681.1:0-3113 GCA_039934195.1 Betaproteobacteria bacterium | reverse complement strand
CACCGATCACCGATCACCGATCACCGATCACCGATCACCGATCACCGATCACCGCTTTTAATCGCCACACAGGGATCGCAATATGCCCAGAGAAAAGATCGTTGCCATGGTGATGGCGGGGGGCGAGGGTTCGCGCCTGCAGCCGCTCACCAGCGAGCGCTCCAAACCGGCAGTCCCGTTCGGCGGGCGCTACCGCATCGTCGACTTCGTGCTTTCGAACCTGATCAACTCAGGTATCCACGCGGTATATCTGCTGGTGCAATATAAATCGCAATCGCTGATCGAGCATGTCGCGCGGGCGTGGGTCGTATCGAGCACCATCCCCGAGCAGTTCATCACCGTCGTGCCACCGCAAATGCGCGAAGGGCCGGAATGGTTCCAAGGCACCGCCGACGCGGTGTATCAGAATCTGAACCTGATGGAATACCACGATCCGACCCTGGTGCTGGTGTTCGGGGCCGATCACATCTACCGCATGGACATCTGCGAGATGATCGCGTTTCACCGCAACAGCGGTGCGCAGGTCACGGTCGCTGCGCTGCCGGTGCCGCGCGAACAGTCAACATCGTTCGGCGTAATCGCAGCAGCTGCGGACGGCCGTGTGCGCGGGTTTCAAGAAAAGCCGCGGGACCCCGTTGGGATGCCGGGGCGCGAGAGCCACGTGTTCGCATCGATGGGCAATTACATCTTCGACGCCGACGTACTGGTCAAAGCGGTCCTCGAGGCCAACGAGCGCGGCCACAGCGACTTCGGCCATCACGTGCTGCCGCATCTGGTCAATACGCACAAAGTGTATGCCTACGACTTCTCCAGCAACCACGTGCCCGGGGTGCGCGACTACGAGGAGCAGGCCTACTGGCGCGACGTCGGCACTATCGACGCGTATTTCGACGCCAACCAAGATGTGCTGGGCGCGCAGCCGCGGCTGAATTTGTTCAATCCGCAATGGATCGTTCGCTCGAGCGGGTATCAAGGCCCGCCGGCGAAGATCGTCGACGGCGCCATTCGCAACAGCATGCTCGGCGCCGGCACGCTGATCAAAGGCGCGAGCGTCACCAATTCGATTCTGCGCCGAGAGATTCTACTGGAGCAAGACGTGGAAATCGAAGACTGCATCATCATGGATTACGTGATCGTCCGCCGCGGCGCCAAGCTCAAACGCGTAATCATCGATCGCTACAACAACGTTGAGCCGAACGCGCGCATCGGCTTCGATCGCGACGCCGATAGTCGCAACTATTTCGTCACCCCCTCGGGGATCTCTGTGCTCGCCAAGGGCGCCTACACACCGGAATTTACTCGCTACCAATGAGGATGAATCAGCAATTCAGCGCCGTATGGCTGGGACGACCCTATCCACGCGGCGCCAGTTGGGACGGCGAAGGCGTCAACTTCGCACTGTTTTCTGAACACGCCACGCGCGTCGAGTTGTGCTTGTTCGATTCGAAGGGGCGCCGCGAGGTGCAGCGAATCGAAGTCAAAGAACAGACCGATCATGTCTGGCACTGCTATCTGCCGGAAGCGCGTCCGGGCCTGCTATACGGTTATCGCGTGCATGGTCCGTTCAAACCGGAAGAAGGTGATCGGTTCAACCCCAACAAGCTGCTGCTCGATCCATATGCAAAAAGCATCGTCGGCAATTTTCGCTGGAGCGATGCACTGTTCGGCTACAGCATCGGTCACCGGCGCGAAGATCTCTCGCTCGATCGTCGCGACAGTGCGAGCGGCATGCCGAAATCCAAGGTGGTCGACGGCGCATTTACTTGGGGCAACGATCGGCCGCCGGCAATCGCGTGGAACGACAGCGTGATCTACGAGTTGCACGTGCGCGGATTTACCATGCAGCATCCTGAAGTGCCACCCGCATTGCGCGGCACTTACGCCGCACTGGCGACCGCACCGATCATCCGCCACTTCAAGCAGCTCGGCGTAACCGCGATCGAGCTGCTGCCGGTGCATGCCTTCGTCGACGATCGCACCCTGGTGGAAAAAGGGCTGACCAATTACTGGGGCTACAACAGCATCGGTTTCTTCGCGCCGGATGCGCGGTATTCGGCATCCGGCGAGCTCGGGGAATTCAAGACGATGGTCAAGGCGCTGCACTCCGCCGGCCTCGAAGTAATTCTCGATGTGGTCTACAACCACACGGCTGAAGGCAACCGCAACGGCCCGACGTTGAGCCTGCGGGGGATCGACAATCAGGCGTATTACCGACTCTCGCCTGAGAACGCGCGCTACTACGTGGATTACACCGGCTGCGGCAACAGTCTGAACATGCTCAACCCCAACACGCTTCAGCTGATCATGGATTCGCTGCGCTACTGGGTGACCGAAATGCACGTCGACGGATTTCGTTTCGACCTTGCATCGACCTTGGCGCGCGAGCTGCAAGACGTGGATCGGCTCGGCGCGTTCTTCGATATTCTTCGACAAGACCCGGTGCTGTCGCAAGTCAAACTGATCGCCGAGCCGTGGGATCTCGGCGACGGCGGCTATCAAGTCGGCAACTTTCCGGTTGGCTGGACGGAATGGAACGACAAGTATCGCGACACTATGCGTGCTTATTGGAAAGGCGACGGCGGCCTGATCGGCGAGTTCGCGCGGCGCCTGACCGGGTCGAGCGATCTCTACGGCCATAACGGCCGCAAGCCCTACGCGAGCGTTAACTTCATTACTGCACACGACGGATTTACGCTCAACGACCTGGTGAGCTACAACGGCAAGCACAACGAAGCCAACGGCGAAGACAACCGCGACGGCAATGACAACAATCGCTCATGGAACTCCGGCGCTGAAGGTCCCTCAGACGACCCAGCCATCAACGCGCTGCGCGAACGCCAGAAGCGCAACCTGCTCGCCACGCTGATGCTGTCGCAAGGCATTCCGATGATCGTAGCCGGCGATGAGCTCGGCCGCACGCAACAAGGCAACAACAACGCTTATTGTCAGGACAATGCCATCTCGTGGGTGGATTGGAATCTCGATGAGCCGCGCGCCAAGCTGCTCGAGTTTTCTCGCCGCATCATCCGGCTGCGCCGCGAGCATCCCGTGTTCCATCGCCGCAATTTCTTCGAGGGACGCGCGCTGCATGGCGCGGTAAAAGATATCGCTTG
>JBDTMS010000680.1:0-3122 GCA_039934195.1 Betaproteobacteria bacterium | reverse complement strand
TGGCGCAGCGCGAGCGGCAGCATGTCGACGCGCGTCGGCTGAAACGTGCGCTTCACGTAGGGGCGCAGGGCCACGGGGAATTCCGCCGCGCCGTTGCGGTTGCTTTCCTGAAACGGTCCGCGATTGAACTGCGACGTCGGTACGTTTGCCGTGATTGCATAGAACGCCGACGAGTCTGCAGACGCACACGCGGTGGCCATCACGATGTTGCATGAACCTGGGCCGCATGACGTTAAGGTCGCGACCGGTTTATGCGCGACGCGGAAATACGCGTCGGCCATATGCCCGGCCGTTTGCTCATGGCGCGGCGAGATCAGCTTGATCTTGTCCTGCCTTTCCCACAGACAGTCGAGCAAGCCGACATTACCGTGGCCGCAAATGCCGAACACATACGGCACGTTTTCTTGAATGAGGAAATCGGAGATCAGATCTCCGCCTTTCATGCGCGGCATACGACGTCCTTTGGTTGAATTGAGGTGAAAGATTAATCGGCGAGCGGCGCCCAACCCCATTGGGCAAGGCGCTTGTGGCTGTCGACGATCAGCTCGACCGGCGGGTCGGCGACGATTTCCATCATCGATGTTTTGGCGTATCCGACTTCACGCAGCGCCGCGCCGAAACTCGCGAAGTCACAGCCGCCTTGGCCCACCGGATCGTGGCGCCAGGTTTCGCGTCCGGTGTCCGATAAGTGCACGATGTCGAGGCGTGATTGGGTTGCGCGCACGCCGGCTGCGACGTCCTCGCCGATGAAGTGTGCGTTGGCGATGTCGTAGCAGATGCCGACCGATGCGCTGCCGAGGCGGTCAGCAAATGCGATGAGTTGATCGGCGCGCGGATAAACACCCATCGGTATGTTCTCCAGCATCAGGCGAATGTCGCTCTGCTCCGCCGAGCGTACGACGCGCTGGAACGCTTCCCCGAACCAGTCTTCCAGATCTTTTCTGGGCGGCTGTACGAGCGGATGCACGCGGCCGGTGACGACGACCACGCCTTGCGCACCGATCGCTTCGGCAATCGCGATCAGCCGCTGAAATAACGCTACGGTGTAGTCGCGCATCTCGACCGACGCGCTGGCGAGATTCTGGTCCAGGCTCGGCACGTTGATCGTCTCGACCACCAGGCCTGCGTCACGCAGAAATCGGCCGAGTGCGACGGCTTCGGCGCGCTGCATCATGGGATCGAAATGGATCGGCGACGTCATCAGCTCGAAGCGGCGATAGCCCTGACGTGCGAGCGCTTCCAACGCTGCACGCGCCGGCATCCGCCACATGAAGGACATCGTATTGACCCCGATTGCAAGTCCGTCTGCACTGTCCGCTTTCGTCACCGTTTCTCCTCGCCGTATTTTTGTTTTCGAGACGATCTGCGCTAAGCTAGACCCATTCTAATCCATACGAGACGCTGGAGATTCATGCTGCCCGAACGATGTGACCTCGTCGTAGTCGGCGCGGGAAACGCCGCGATGTGCGCCGCGTTGGCCGCGCGCGAACAAGGTGCTGAAGTGCTGGTACTCGAGCGTGCGTCGGAAGACGAAGCCGGCGGCAACACGCGATTCACGGCAGGTGCGATCCGCTTCGCTTACAGCGGTATCGAGGATTTGCGGCAACTGATGCCGGATTTATCCGAAGAAGAAATTGCACGCACCGACTTCGGAACGTACACCGAGGAGCAGTTCTTCGACGACATGGCGCGCGTGACGGAAAATCGCGCCGACCCCGATCTTGTGGAGCTTCTGGTTCGGCGCAGCAAGGCAACGTTGCAATGGCTGCGCGGTCTCGGATTTCGCTTCGTGCCGATCTACGGGCGGCAGGCGTTCAAGGTCAACAACCGCTTCAAGTTCTGGGGCGGGCTTACCGTGGAGGCTTGGGGTGGTGGGCCTGGTCTCGTCGAAGCACACACGAAAGCGGCCGCGAAGCACGGCATCACGATCGCATATCGATCGCGCGCGACATCGCTGCTGCATAACGACGACGGTGTCCACGGTGTCGTCGTGCGTCACGAAGGGAAGACACGGACGGTCCAATGCAAGGCGGTGGTGCTGGCATCCGGGGGCTTCGAATCGAATCCAGAATGGCGCACGCGCTATCTCGGACCGGGTTGGGATCTCGCCAAGGTGCGCGGCACGCGGTTCAACACGGGCGACGGTATTCGCATGGCGCTCGATGTCGGCGCCTCGCCGTGCGGCAACTGGTCCGGCTGCCACGCCGTTGGCTGGGATCGCAACGCGCCCGAGTTCGGCGATCTCGCGGTGGGCGATGGCTTTCAAAAACATTCGTACCCGTGGGGCATCATGCTCAACGCCAACGGCGAGCGCTTCGTCGACGAGGGCGCGGACTTTCGCAACTACACCTACGCGAAGTACGGCGCTGTAATTTTGCGGCAGCCCGGCCAGTTCGCCTGGCAGATCTTCGATCAAAAGGTGACGAGTCTGCTGCGCGACGAGTATCGCATCCGGCAAGTCACTAAAGTCACTGCCAACACGCTCGAAGCGCTGACGGCGAAGCTCGACGACGTCAATGCGGCGAAAGCGCTGCAGACGATTAACGAATACAACGCTGCAGTTCGCGTCGACATCGCGTTCGATCCCAACGTGAAAGACGGCAGATGCACCGAAGGATTGCCGGTGCCCAAATCCAATTGGGCCAATACGATCGATCAGCCGCCGTACGAGGCGTTTGCGGTGTCGTGCGGCATCACGTTTACGTTCGGCGGCTTGCGCATCAACACCGATGGCCAAGTGATCGACACCGAGGGCGCGCCGATTCCCGGTCTCTACGCGGCCGGCGAGTTGGTCGGCGGACTGTTCTATTTCAACTATCCCGGCGGCACCGGCTTGATGTCGGGTGCTGTGTTCGGACGACTCGCCGGCGACAGTGCGGGCCGCGCCGTAAAGCGCGCGTGAGCGCGTCGGAACAAATCTTCGACGTTGTCGTGATCGGCGGCGGCGGTTCCGGTCTGGCGGCTGCGATTGAAGCACGAGTAGCCGGTGCCAACGTCGCGTTGCTGGAAAAGAACGAGAAGCTCGGCGGTTCGACGTCGTGGTCGATCGGATCGATCACCGCGACCGGCACACCGCATCAACTGCGGCGCGGCATTCAAGATCGGCCGGAAGATCACTGGGC
>JBDTMS010000679.1:0-3124 GCA_039934195.1 Betaproteobacteria bacterium | reverse complement strand
GTGCCGTTTCAGCATGCTAGTCGCCGCATTCTGAAATTGATGACACGCCCGGCAGACGCCGTAGATAATCTCGCGCGCTTACGCAACTGGCGTGCGATCTGTCCCGAGCTGACAATCCGCAGCACGTTCATCGTCGGTTTTCCGGGCGAGACCGACGCGGAATTCGCCGAGTTGCTCGAGTTTCTCGAACAAGCGCAACTCGATCGCGTCGGCTGCTTCGCTTACTCGCCGGTCGAAGGTGCTGCGGCAAACGCGCTGCCGGACGCCGTGCCGGAAGCGGTGAAAGAAGAGCGCCGCGCTCTGTTCATGGCAACCCAGGAAAAGATCAGCGCGGCACGCCTGAAAGCGAAAGTCGGACGCACGCTCACCGTCCTGGTGGACGAAGTCGGCAACAAAACCGCCATTGCACGCAGCGCGGCCGACGCCCCCGAGATCGATGGGCTCGTGCACGTCGCAGGCGCGAAGCAGCTTAAACTCGGTGAATTCGCGCAGGTGCGCATTACGCGCTCCGACGCGCACGATCTCTGGGCTGTTCCCGTTTAGCTCGAGTTTACCGCTCGTACTATCCAGCGCTGTCGCCTACCCGCATTCGGACTTCCACGCGCGGGGATTCGGAGCTTCCCCAGCCATGCACCATGTGCAGCGTGTCGTGTGCGATGCCGATGGTGCCATTCGCGCCGATCGCGATAAACCCCGCACCCGCGCCGACCGTATCGCGCATCGATTGCAGAACACTCTCGACAGCAGCCTGCGCATGCATCCCGCCGACGATTAAATCGCTAATCGATTTCGCGGCGAGCACGCGCATGATCAACTCGCCTTGTCCGGTTGCCGATACCGCGGCGCCGCGCGTCGCGTAGGTTCCAGCGCCGGGTAGCGGCGAATCGCCGATGCGTCCGGGCAATTTCAGCGCGACGCCACCGGTCGACGTTGCGGATGCCCAGCAACCCTCGGCATCCAGCGCAACAGCACCAACGGTTCCGAGTCCAGCCGATGCTTGCTTGTCCTGGTAATCCACCCGCGCCTGTGCGCTGATTGGGTCGTAGTCCTCGAATCCCTGCGCGCGTGCGAACTGCCGCGCGCCCTCGCCGACCAGCAATGCGTGTCCGCTATGCTCCATCACGGCTCGCGCGATGAGCACTGGATTGCGCACGCGTGCAATCGCACCGACACCGCCGAAAGCGAGATCGGTCCCGCGCATTACGCTGGCATCGAGCTCCGCTTCGCCCAATCGATTCAGTACGCCGCCGGTGCCGGCGTTGAACAGCGGATCGTTTTCGAGTGCGACCACGACTGCGCAAACCGCGTCCAGCGCGCTCGCGCCGGACTCGAGTAGCGCGGCGCCCGCGCTCGCGGCCGCACGCACGCCATCGAGCGCAGCCCGGTGCTTTACCGATTTCCAGTCTCCGGCGCCGCCGTGTACAGCCAAGCTCCACTTCACTGTGCAATCTCCTCGGCCCCAGTCCGCAGCCGTCTATAATCCCACCCAGCCCACTATAAATCGTTGCCCATGAAGATCCCTGCCCGACTTCGTAGAGCTACACGCCGCGACATCCTGCTGACGATCACGCCGGCGGTTTTGATCATCGTCGCCGCGTTTGCCCTGGCTTACCAGTTCGTCAAGCCCGCGCCGCCGAAGAAAATCGTCATGGCATCGGGCCAGCACGAAGGCGGCTACAACTACTACGCAAAGCGCTACAGCGCCTTTCTCAAGCGCAATGGGGTCACCCTGGAGATCAAAGAATCCGGCGGCGCCGTGCAGAACATGCAGCTCTTGATGGAGGAGAACAGCAACGTCGATGTTGCGTTCATTCAGGGGGGCACTGCATTCGCCGCCAATGCACCGGATCTGGTCTCGCTCGGCAGCCTCTACTACGAGCCGCTGTGGGTGTTTTATCGCGGCAAAAAAATCATCTCCGATCTGGACGGACTAAAGGGCTTCAAGATCGCGATCGGCGGCGACGAGAGCGGCACGCGTTCGCTCGCGCTGCAACTGCTGGCGATGAATGGCACCGTCATGCCACCGACACAGCTGTTGCCGGTCGGTGGCAAGGATGCGGCCGAGCAGCTGATCGCCGGCACGATCGACGCTGCGTTGTTCGTGTCGCCGGCCGCATCGCCGATGATTCAAAAGCTCGCTTCCGCACCGGACATCCATCTGCTGAGCTTCGATCGCGCGGATGCGTACGTGCGGCGCTTCTCCTATCTCACCAAGCTGATCCTGCCGATGGGCGTATTCGACTTCATCGGTAACGTGCCAAACCAGAATGTCGTGCTGCTCTCGCCAACGGCGAACATGATCGCGCGAGACACGCTGCATCCAGCGCTCGCGTATTTGCTGATGCGCGCCGCGACCGAAATTCACAGCGGCAGCGGGCTGCTGAACAAGAGCGGCGAATTTCCGGCCGCGCTGGATGCCGACTTTCCGATGAGCCCCGAAGCGCAGCGCTATTACAAAACCGGCGCGCCGTTTTTGCAGCGCTACTTGCCGTTTTGGGCAGCGAATCTCGTCGATCGGATGTGGGTTCTGCTGGTGCCCGCGATCGCGATCATGGTACCGCTGGTCCGTATGATTCCGCCGCTGTATCGCTGGCGCATCCGTTCGCGCATCTATCGTTGGTACGCACGCTTGAAAGAGATCGAAGTGCAGCTCGAAGAAAAACCGGACAACGCAAGGCTCGAAGAGATGCTCACGCGGCTGGATAACATCGATCGCTCGGTAAACCGCATACCGACGCCGCTGGCCTATTCCGACAATCTCTACATCTTCCGCCAGCATATCGATCTCGTGCGCGACCGCGTTCGCAAAGCGATGCAGCCCTCGGCTCCGGCGGCGACGTAGCGCGCTGATCGGCACATCACTCCGACACTACGGCTTCGGCGTCCTCCGCGAAGAAGCTCAGCACGTCTGCCACCAGACGCGTGCGCTTCATCGGCGGCAGGCTCTGCCAGATCTTTCTGCCGTACGGTTTGTTGACGATACGCGTGTCGCAAATCATCAGTACGCCGCGATCCGTCTCATCGCGAATCAACCGCCCCGCGCCCTGCTTGAGCGCGATCACTGCTTGGGGCACCTGATACTGCATAAACGCGTTGCGGCCTTCGGCATTCATCTTGTCGATGC
>JBDTMS010000678.1:0-3126 GCA_039934195.1 Betaproteobacteria bacterium | reverse complement strand
GTTGATCCTATTCATCTCAGGTGATATCTCATGACTGATACCGAACTCGGGGCCGATAGCGTCACACTGCCGCTACTGCCGTTGCGCGATGTGGTGGTGTTTCCACACATGGTGATTCCGTTGTTCGTCGGGCGCCCGAAGTCGATCAAGGCGCTTGAAACGGCCATGGAAGCCGGCAAGAGCATTCTGCTGGTTGCGCAAAAATCTGCGGCTAAGGATGAACCCTCGGCCGACGATATGTACAACACCGGCACGATCGCTAACATCTTGCAGATGCTGAAACTGCCCGACGGCACGGTGAAAGTGCTCGTCGAAGGTGTGCAGCGCGCACGCATCGATACGATCGTCGATTTGAAGACGCACTACACGGCGGACGCCGATCCCATTCCGTTAGATGGCGACGAGAGCACCGAGCTCGAAGCGATGCGTCGAGCCATGATTTCTCAGTTCGACCAGTACGTGAAGCTCAACAAGAAGATTCCGCCCGAGATTCTCACCTCCCTGGCCGGTATCGATGAGCCCGGCCGGCTTGCCGATACGATTGCCGCGCATCTGCCGCTCAAGCTCGAACAAAAACAAGAAGTGCTCGAGATGTTCGACGTCAAACGCCGCCTCGAGCATCTGCTCGCGTTGATGGAAACCGAGCTCGACATTCTGCAGGTCGAAAAACGCATCCGCGGGCGCGTCAAGAAACAGATGGAGAAAAGCCAACGCGAGTATTACTTGAACGAGCAGGTCAAGGCGATCCAAAAAGAGCTGGGCGATCTAGAGGAAGGCGCCGATCTCGACGAGATGGAAAAGCGCATCAAGGGCGCACACATGCCTAAAGAAGCGCGCGTCAAAGCTGACTCAGAATTGAAGAAGCTGCGGCTGATGTCACCGATGTCGGCGGAAGCGACGGTGGTACGAAACTATATCGAGACGCTGGTCGGCCTACCGTGGCGGAAAAAAAGCAAGATCAGCGGCGACCTCGCGCGCGCCGAAGCCATCTTGGACGAAGACCATTACGGCCTCGACAAGGTCAAGGAGCGCATTGTCGAGTATCTGGCGGTACAGCAGCGCGTCGACAAGGTGAAAGCGCCCATCCTGTGCCTGGTTGGGCCTCCCGGTGTCGGCAAGACTTCGCTAGGACAATCGATTGCACGTTCGACGAATCGCAAGTTCGTGCGTATGTCGCTCGGCGGCGTGCGCGACGAGGCTGAAGTGCGCGGCCATCGCCGCACGTATATCGGTTCGATGCCGGGCAAAATTTTGCAGAACATGACTAAGGTGGCGGTGCGCAATCCGCTTTTCCTGCTCGATGAAGTCGACAAGATGGGCATGGATTTTCGTGGCGATCCGTCTTCGGCGTTGCTGGAGGTGCTCGATCCGGAACAGAACCATTCATTCGTCGATCACTATGTCGAAGTCGAATACGACTTGTCGGATGTCATGTTTGTGGCGACGGCAAACACGATGAACATTCCGGCGCCGCTGCTCGATCGTATGGAGGTCATCCGGCTGTCGGGGTATACGGAAGACGAAAAGATCCACATCGCGATGCGCTATCTGCTGCCGAAACAGATCAAGAACCATGGTCTGAAGGTGGAGGAGATAAACGTGTCGGAAAGCGCGATCCGCGACATCGTCCGCTATCACACGCGCGAAGCAGGTGTGCGTGCGCTGGAGCGCGAGATCTCGAAAATCTGCCGCAAGGTTGTAAAGGCGCTGGTGATGAAGAAGCGCGAAACCAAGACCGCGGTGAGCGCAAAGAATCTCGGCGGCTATCTGGGCGTGCGACGCTACAACTACGGCATCGCCGAGAAGCACAATCAGATCGGACAAGTCACCGGTCTTGCGTGGACCGAAGTGGGAGGCGAGCTGCTCACGATTGAAAGCGCGGTGATGCCTGGCAAGGGCAAGATGGTAACCACTGGTAAGCTCGGCGAGGTGATGCAGGAATCGATTCAAGCCGCCCTGACGGTCGTGCGCAGCCGCTCGCAGAGACTCGGCATCCCGGAAGAGTTCTATCAGAAGAATGACATTCACATTCATCTGCCGGAAGGTGCTACGCCGAAGGATGGTCCCAGCGCGGGCATCGGTATCTGCACCGCTATGGTGTCGGTCCTCACCGGCATTCCGGTGCGGGCTGATGTTGCGATGACCGGTGAGATTACATTGCGCGGGGAAGTGCTCGCAATCGGCGGTCTCAAGGAAAAATTATTGGCGGCTCACCGTGGCGGCATCAAAACCGTTTTGATACCGGAAGAGAACGTGAAGGACTTGCAGGACATTCCGGACAACGTGAAGAACCGGCTCGACATCCATCCGGTGAAATGGATCGATCAGGTGCTCGAGTATGCGTTGGAACGCCATCCGACACCGCTGCCGCCGAAGCCCGACGCGGTGACCATACCACCGGTAGAAACGCAGGAAGCTGTGGTCGCGGTTAAGCACTGATACCCATCTGACGATACGACGTTTTAACCGCCGTATCGTCCATCGCGTTCGATGCTGGCGTCCTGCGCGGACAAGACTGACTTGCGGGTGTGCGACGAAGTCTGTCGCATACTCCGCAATATCTCGAGCCCCCGTCTAATTACTCTCCACGTGCGCAGCCGCGAAAGCGCTTGACACGTCCTTTTTCCCCTTGCTATAAAAGTTTCCCAGGGTGGTGGCGCATCCACACTTGCGCCCGTATTGTTCCGTTGATGAGGCTCGACGCACAATTTATTTCCGAATCTGAATTAAGGAGATGGGGTAGCTTGACTCCAAGTTCCGCAGACGCGCGCTGCAGCACCGGGCGCCCTGAGGCAAGTGGCTGCAGTCTGTCTTTCATCTTACTCAATCAAGCATAACGAAAGGGGATGCACGTGAATAAGCATGAACTAATCGAGGTGATCGCCAAGGATGCGGACATCTCCAAAGCCGCCGCCGGCCGCGCGCTGGATGGCGCTGTTGCTGCGATCACCGTCTCGCTAAAGAAAGGGCAGATGGTCACACTAGTCGGATTCGGCACCTTTTATGTCGGCAAGCGCGCCGCTCGCAGCGGTCGCAACCCACGCACCGGCGCGTCGATCAAAATCAAGGCTGCGAAGGTGCCGAAGTTCCGCGCTGGCAAAGCCTTGAAGGATTCGGTAAACTAAT
>JBDTMS010000677.1:0-3127 GCA_039934195.1 Betaproteobacteria bacterium | reverse complement strand
CAACCAATGTGCCCAGTGCGACCACAAACGCGAGCAGCGTAGTGATCAGACTCATATCGATCCTCCAGTGTGCGAGCACCCGGCGCGACGCCGGTAGCGCTCTGCTAACCGCGGGCTCGCGCGAGGCGTGCCCGCGGACAAAATTAAGCTCTCGACCGGCTGACTTTGTTCGCCAAGATCGGCCGAGGAATGTGCGCGGCGCTAGCTCGCAGATACCGCGCCGGTGGAGCGCACGGCGATCAACTGGCGCGCAAGCGAGCGCGCCTCGCGATCGAGCTCCAGCACCTGCGGCAAATCCGCCAGCGCCGTCGACGGTATTCGCGTCAAGACTGCTTCGATCAATCCCGGAATGCGGTTGAAGGCGAGGTCGCCGCGCAGAAAGCATCCGACCGCGATCTCGTTGGCCGCATTCAACGCCACCGGACCGCTCTCGCCGGCGAGCATCGCCGCTTGCGCCAGGCGCAGGCACGGAAAACGATTGAGATCGGGCGGCTCGAAGTTGAGCGCCTTGATGTCGAAAAAGTTCAGCGATTGCACGCCCGATTCGATGCGCTCCGGAAAACCCAGCGCGTGCGCAATCGGCGTGCGCATATCCGGATGCCCCAGCTGAGCGAGCACAGATCCGTCGACGTATTCGACCATCGAATGAATTACGCTCTGCGGATGAATGACGACTTCTACCTGGTCGGCGCGCGCGTTGAACAGGAGGCAAGCTTCGATCACCTCCAGGCCCTTGTTCATCATCGTTGCCGAGTCTACCGAGATCTTCCGGCCCATCACCCAGTTCGGATGCGCGCATGCCTCGTCCGGCGTCACTCGAGCCAGCCGATCGAGCGGCGTGCGCAGGAACGGTCCACCCGAAGCGGTCAACAAGATTCGGCGCACGCCCGACTTCGCGAGCTGGCCATCGAAATCGGCCGGCAGCGATTGCAGAATGGCATTGTGCTCGCTGTCGATCGGCAGCAAGCGAGCGCCGCGCGTGCGCACCGCGTCGATGAACAGTCGTCCCGCCATCACCAGCGCTTCCTTGTTGGCGAGCAGCACTTTTTTGCCTGCTCGCGCGGCAGCCAGCGTCGGCGGCAGCCCGGCGGCGCCGACAATCGCCGCCATCACCGTATCCACCTCAGGCATCGTGGCGAGCTCGACCAACGCATCCGCACCTGCGAGCACTTTGGTCGGCAACCCTTCGGCGCGTATCTGGCGCGCGAGCTCCGCGGCCGCAGTTTCGTCCGCCAGCGCGGCAAATCGCGGTCGAAATTGTCGGCACTGCTGCAACAAAGCGTCCGTACGTTCGTGCGCAGCCAAGGCAAAAACGGCGAATCGCTGTGGATGGCGAGCGACGACGTCGAGCGTGCTGACGCCCACCGAACCGGTGGCACCGAGCACGACCAGCTGCTCAACCGTGGCGCCTGCGGCTCGACGCGCTGGCCGTGAGGTCGCGTTCACGCGATCACGCTATCGGCCGCATTCGGGCTAGATTCCTGAGCTCGCATAGGCGAAGTATAGGGCGGCCAGCGGAATGGCGGAGCACAAGCCATCGATGCGGTCCAGCATGCCCCCGTGCCCGGGCAGTAGTCCGCCGCTATCTTTGACACCGGCCACGCGCTTCATCCAGGACTCGAACAAGTCGCCGACGACACTCAACACGGTCATCAACAGCATGCAGCCGAGCACAATGACGAGTCGCGGGTCTTTGTCGGGCGCAATGGCTACCAGCACGATCCAGTACAGCGTGACGACGACGAATGCGCCGTAGACACCTTCTCGTGTTTTGCCGGGGCTGATTGCCGGCGCAAGCTTGTGCTTGCCGAATCGGCGCCCGGCGAAATATGCCGCGGTGTCGGCCAGCCAGACGACACCGAGCGACAAAAACAGCATCAGCGGTGCGTTTTGCAGCCAGACCATCGCCTGCCAGAATGAAATGAGGATGAGCCACCCGACGATGCCGAGCAGCCAGCCGTTGCGCACCTGCCAGCGGCGATACAGCCACAGCGGCGCGAGCGCGAACCAGAACACCGCGGCGGCGATGAACAGTGTTTCCCCGAGCGGCGTGCGGATGAACCAGCGCGCTTCGCCGGTCGCGCTTTGCGCACCGAATGCGCCGTGCTCCCACGCCAGAATTGCGATACACGTTAGCGTGAGCAGGGCGCAGTAGAACACGCGCAGCCGGAGCGGATAATTCGCCAGCCGGCCCCATTCCCAACCGCCGATGACCGCCACGCTCATCAGCAGGGCGCCCCAATAAACGTTGGGCAATAGGAATAGCGCCGCCAGAAAAAGCGGCAGCATGATGGCGACCGTGATCAAACGTTGGCGCAGCATGGTGACTAGCAGCTCATTTGCGGGAGACGCGCGAAAGTGTCGATGTGTCGAGGAGCACGGCGCGCGAGCCGAACACCAGCGGCGGCGCGCCCAATAGACTAGCCAGGCTCCGCGCCTTGCGGCAGCGGCGCCGCCGCGACGGCTGCGCTCTTTAGCGATCCGAGCTGCTCGCTGGTTCGCCCGAAGCGACGCTCGCGTTGACGAAACGAGGTCAGCGCCAGCGCAAACTCGTCGGCATCGAAGTCCGGCCACAACGTGTCGGTGAAATAGAGCTCGCTGTAGGCCAGGTGCCACAAGCAGAAATTGCTGACGCGCTGCTCGCCGCCTGTGCGAATGAACAGATCGGGCTCGGGCGCATAGCTCAAGGCGAGATAGGCCGCCAGATGCGATTCGCTGAAATTGCCGTGCCGCTCGGGATGACTTTTCAGCATGCGGTTCATCGCCTGCATGATGTCCCAGCGGCCGCCGTAGTTGGCGGCAATCGTGAGGGTAAGGCGCGTGTTATCCGCAGTCAGTGCTTCGCCTTGCTCGATCAGATTGACCAGGCGCGGCTCGAAACTGGAAAGATCGCCCACGACTTTCAGCCGAATGCCGTTTTCGTGCAATCGAGAAACTTCGTTCTCCAGTGCGCGGATGAAGAGTTGCATCAGAAACGAGACTTCGTCTGCCGGCCGCCGCCAGTTCTCGCTGCTGAACGCGAACAAGGTCAGATACGGGACGCCGCCCTCGATGCAGCACCTGATGGTGGACCGCAAGGTTTCGACGCCGCGCCGATGTCCCGCGACGCGCGGAAGATGCCGGCTGC
>JBDTMS010000676.1:0-3127 GCA_039934195.1 Betaproteobacteria bacterium | reverse complement strand
CCCATCTCATCGAGCTTGCAATCGAGTTCGCCGGCAACTGGCTGAAACCGGGTGGCAACCTATTAGTCAAAGCGTTTCAGGGTGGTGCGTACACCGAATTGAGAATGTCCCTGCGGCAGCACTTCCGCCAGGTTGTCACGCGCAAGCCGGACGCCTCACGGGGACGGAGCAACGAGATCTACCTGCTGGGCAAAGGACGATTGTGAGCAGCACAGCCCGATCGTCGAATGCGTACAATCACTGTCGAGTTCATTAAAGCCCCGAGCGGGCCCGAGGAGCGTCCTTGAACAACCTCATTAAAAACGTCGCGATCTGGCTGGTCATCGCCCTGGTGCTGATGACCGTATTCAACCAGTTCAGCGCACGCCAGCCCTCGCAGAAGCCGATGGACTACTCGCAATTCATCGAGGAAGTCCGCTCCGGCAACGTCGCCAAAGTCACCATGGAAGGCAAGCTCATCAAGGGCGTGAAGAAGTCGGGTGAGAAATTCGTCACCTATCCTGCGCCGGATCTGTGGATGGTGAGCGACCTGCTCAAGAACGGCGTTACCGTCGAAGCCAAGCCCGAAGAAGAGCAGGGCTTTCTGATGCAGGTGTTCATCTCCTGGTTTCCGATGTTGTTGCTGATCGGCGTGTGGATCTTCTTCATGCGCCAGATGCAGGGCGGCGGCCGCGGCGGCGCATTCTCGTTCGGCAAGAGCCGCGCGCGCATGCTCGACGACACCAGCAATCAGGTGACGTTTGCAGACGTCGCCGGTTGCGAAGAAGCCAAGGAAGAAGTCAAAGAGCTGGTCGAATTCCTACGCGACCCGGGCAAATTCCAGAAGCTCGGCGGACGCATCCCGCGCGGCGTGTTGATGGTCGGCAGTCCCGGTACCGGCAAAACGCTGCTGGCGAAAGCCATCGCCGGCGAAGCCAAGGTCCCGTTCTTCAGCATCTCCGGTTCGGACTTCGTGGAAATGTTCGTCGGTGTCGGCGCTGCACGTGTACGCGACATGTTCGATCAGGCGAAGAAGCATGCACCCTGCATCGTATTCATCGATGAGCTAGATGCAGTCGGACGGCAGCGTGGCGCCGGTCTGGGCGGGGGCAACGATGAGCGCGAGCAGACGTTGAATCAGCTCCTGGTGGAAATGGACGGCTTCGAGGGCAACACCGGCGTCATCATCATCGCGGCGACCAACCGGCCCGACGTGCTCGATCCGGCATTGCTGCGTCCAGGCCGCTTCGATCGGCAAGTGGTGGTGCCGCTGCCCGACATTCGCGGTCGCGAGCAGATCCTCAACGTGCATATGCGCAAAGTGCCGGTGGCGCCCGATGTGCGCGCCGATATTCTGGCGCGCGGTACCCCGGGCTTCTCCGGCGCCGACCTCGCCAATCTGGTGAACGAAGCAGCGCTGTTCGCGGCGCGCCAGAACAAGCGGCTGGTCGACATGGACGATTTCGAGCGCGCCAAAGACAAGATCATCATGGGTGCTGAGCGCCGCTCCATCGTGATGCCGGAGCACGAGCGCAAGAACACGGCGTATCACGAGTCGGGACACGCGGTGGTTGCGAAGCTTTCCGTGCGCACCGATCCGGTCCATAAGGTCACGATCATTCCGCGTGGCCGCGCCCTGGGCGTGACGATGCAGTTGCCCGAGCAGGATCGCTATAGCATGGACAAAGAGCAGATCCTGCAAAACATCTCGGTCTTGTTCGGCGGCCGCATCGCCGAAGAAGTGTTTATGGGGCAGATGACCACCGGCGCGTCGAACGACTTCGAGCGCGCCACCCAGCTTGCGCGCCGCATGGTTACCGAATGGGGCATGAGCGACGCGCTCGGCCCGATGGTATATGGCGAGAACGAGGGCGAGGTGTTTCTCGGCCGCTCGGTGACCACGCACAAAAACGTATCGGAGGCGACCATGCAGCAGGTCGACGCCGAGATCCGCCGCATCATCGATCAGCAGTACGGGCTCGCCCGTCGCTTGATCGAAGATAACCGAGATAAGGTCGAGATCATGGCGAAAACTCTGCTCGAATGGGAAACCATCGACGCCGACCAGATCAACGACATCATGGCCGGCCGTCCACCTCGGCCGCCCGCGCCGGCGCCGGCAGCGCCACCGCCCGCGCCGCCGGATAGCTCGCCGAGCGCGCCTGCGCCGACCGGCTCGCCGGCACCGGAAGCGAAGTAACCCTCGCCACGTGTAACAAGAAAAGGCAGCCTTGCAGGCTGCCTTTTCTTTTGTTCCGCGCGACATTGCCTTGTGCCGGCAAACGACGCCGCCCGCCGCTCGCCTCTCGATGCGACAAGCACGTAGAATTCGCTCCCATGCAAGGCACCCTCGAATCCTCGGTACGACAAGCGCGGCTGCACTGCGGCGACTATCTGCTCGCGCTCGACCGGCCGTTGATCATGGGGGTGATCAACGTTACGCCCGACTCATTTTCCGAGGGCGGTCAAACCTATTCGACTGAACGCGCGATTGCACATGGCTGCCGTCTGGCCGCTGAAGGCGCAAATCTCCTCGACATCGGTGGCGAATCGACGCGCCCCGGTTCCGCACCGTTATCGCTGCAGGAAGAACTGGATCGCGTCTTGCCGGTGATGCAAGGGTTGCAGGACCTGCAGATCCCGTTGTCGATCGATACCTACAAACCACAGACGATGCGAGCGGTGCTGGCAGCGGGCGCCGCCATGATCAACGACATCAACGCGCTGCAGTCCGAGGGCGCGATGGAGGTGATCCGCGCGTCTAACTGCGGCGTGTGCCTGATGCACAAGAAAGGCGACCCGCAAACCATGCAGGACATGCCTTATTACGACGACGTCGTGCGCGAGGTCGGCGAATTTCTGCAGGCAGCGCTCGCGTCGTGCGAAGCCGCCGGCATTGCGCACGAGCGCATCGTCCTCGATCCCGGCTTCGGGTTCGGCAAGACGGCGACGCACAACCTCGCGCTGCTGAGTCGACTCGACGTGTTGTGCAAGCTGGGTGCGCCGCTGCTGGTGGGGCTCTCGCGCAAAGCCACGCTGGGGATGATCACCGGCAAGCCGGTTACCGATCGGGTCAGCGCCAGCACGGCCGCGGCGCTGCTCGCGGTGCAGCGGGGCGCTACAATCGTGCGGGTGCACGATGTCGCCG
>JBDTMS010000675.1:0-3132 GCA_039934195.1 Betaproteobacteria bacterium | reverse complement strand
TTTTTCAATGCCAGCACGATGGGCGTGAAATCCTGCGAGTTATTGGTGTAGCCCTGCACCAGCACCGGCTCGATGCCGAGTGTTTTCAGCGCACCCACCAGGGCAGTCTTTCCGCCGCCGCCGAACGCATCGGTTGAATGCACGATCGCCCACTTCTTGAGCTTGAGCGTGTTGACACCGAATTCGGCGATCACGCGCGACGAATAGCTGTCGTTTGGCCGTGCGCGGAACACCCAACGGTTGTTCACGTGCGTCAGACTGGTATCAGTCCCGCCGATCATCGTCGGCACGCCGGCCTTTGCGATGCTCGGCGAGGCGGCTTGGATTTGCGTGCTGCGGATCGGCCCGATAATCGCTGCTATGCCGCCTTCGCTCGCAAGCTTCGAGAAGGCGAGCACGGTGCCGGGATTGGTGCTGCCGTTGTCCTCGATGCGCAACTCGAGCTGTCGGCCTAGTACGCCGCCGGCTTTGTTGATCTCATCGAGCGCGAGCTTGATGCCGTTGACAGTGAACTGGCCGGCTTCCGCCTGCGCACCGGTGATCTCGTTGACGACACCGATTCTGATCGGTTCCGCAGCGTGCGCGATCCAGGTCCACATCAGGCCGAGCAATCCGACCAGCAACATCGGGGACGGCTTCTTGTGCATGTGTTTGCTCCTCTCTTATTTATTGTTGGTTCGTTTTTTTCCACGCCGAGCTGCCAGCCGCGGCCGCGCTTTAAGCGCGTCCCAGGTTCAGTGAATACGGGACTGCAAGAAGGCGAGCGACCAGCCGACGGCGAAATGGGCAGACGCTGCCGTTGCCTATTGTGCCGGAGTCAGGCGACTATCGCCCGTCGCCCGCACGGCAGAATTCCATTGATGCAGATGTCGGGGCGATCCGCGAGCAGGTTGCAGAGGGAATGGAAGGCAGGGGCCGGATGGGATATCGAACGATGCAGAGGTGGCTTCGGCTTCGACGATCTGACGGGCGACTGCGGATGTGGCGCCAACACCAACCCACATGATACTTATCGCGCCATGCGATCGGAATGCAGAGGCGAACCAGGGTACACAGACAAATAGGACAAGAGGCCATGGTGCGAGCGTTGCGCTCGGCGGGCCATGTGGGAGCGTTGGTCCAGCGCGCCATTTAAGCGTGCGCTCGCCGCGCTATGTCAGCTTTGCGCTCGGCGCGCTATACGTACGCCGCGCTCGGCAAGCGAAATGAGCGTTGCACTCAGCGCAACAGGCAAGTCACGATAAACGGCCGGCGCGCCGCGCCGGCCGCTAAGGGGAGCTACTTCAGGTGGGCATTGACCAGCTTGGTCATCTCGAACATCGAGACTTGCTTCTTGCCGCCGAAGACGGCCTTGAGCTTGTCGTCCGCGTTGATGTTGCGCCGATTCACGCTGTCCTGCAGTTTGTTCTTTTTAATGTATTCCCAAATCTTCTTGGTCACTTCTGTCCGCGGAATCGGTTTGTCGCCGACCACCGCGGCCAGGTGCGCGCTGGGAGTCATCGCCTTCATGAACGCTGCATTGGGTTTGCGCTTTACGGCAGGTGCTGCTTTTTTCTTGGGCGCCGCTGCCGTCTTTGCTGCTGGCTTTTTCGCCGGAGCTTTCTTAGCAGCTACCGGTTTTTTCGCAGCAGCGGGTTTCTTGGCTGCGGGTTTCTTGGCCGGAGCTTTTTTCGCTGCGGTCTTTTTGATCGCCATGTCTGATACCTCCACTCGAGTCGAATTGCCGTTTGCGTAAGTCTGAAACTGCCGTGTTGTCGGCCTCTTGCGCGGCAGCGACAGCATGCCGAGGGGTGCATAGCCTGTCAACAGCTAATTAGCCCGTGCACCCCGGTATTCTGCACTATAGAAGCGACGGCGCGACGACACGGCAGACGAGCGCTATGACGCCGTGCGAATACGCCGTTACCGAATCGTCCGCATCCGTGCGCTCGTTCGCGACACCCGTCACCTCACTGCCGGCGCGATTTTACTGAGTGCGCTCGCCCCGATATATTCTTAAGGCATAGCGGCGATTACACCTCATGAGCGTGCACCTCGCGGAAGCCTCGCACACTTTCGGCGCGTGCCGTGCGCAGTTTTCCCTTGGCCCTTAGCGGCAGATTCGCTCACCTCTTCAGAGAAATTTTGCGATAACCTGCAGCGGCCCTGGCTCGGCTTCCATGCTCACGGGCTAGTCGCGGGCGCAGGCGAGCATCAGCGCTTCAAACGATCGATGAACGCTTTGCGGAATTTCGCGACCTTCGGCGCGATCACGGCACGGCAATACGCCTGTGCGGGATTACGCTCGTAGTACTCTTGGTGATAGCCCTCGGCGACATAGAACGCGCTCACCGGAGACACCTCGGTCACGATAGGAGCATCGTAGAGCCGGTCGCTGGTGAGCTTGGCGATCACTTCCTGCGCGATCTTTTGCTGCTCGGGCGAATGGTAGAAGATGGCCGAGCGATACTGCGTGCCCACGTCGTTGCCCTGCCGGTTCAGTGTGGTCGGATCGTGGATCACGAAAAATACGTTGAGCAGGTCGCGATAGGAGAGGACGTCCGGATCGAATGTTATGCGCACCACTTCCGCGTGGCCGGTGCGGCCGGTGCAGACATCCTCATAGGTCGGATTAGCGTTACGCCCGCCCATGTAGCCGGACTCGACGCTGTCGACGCCTTTCAAATCGTCGTATACGGCCTCGAGGCACCAAAAGCATCCGCCTGCGAGCGTTGCGATCTCTTTGCCGACAGGTGCGGGATTCGTTATCGTCATTTACTGGTCCTTACGTGAGATTGAGATACGGCCGTATTGTTTGGACGACGTGTTGCTCGTCCGGTTCGGTTATCGGATGCCAGGCGGCGCCGCCTCGCTGCGCAGACGCCTCGCTCGGATGAACAACGGCGCCCTGTCATTGCAAGACCCCAATGCTACCGGTACGCGGCTAGAGGCGATGTGCGTGGGGAGCTAACCGTGGTCGGCGACGAGTGGTCTCAACCACGTGACACCGGCAATGCGTCCTCGGCGACAACGATCCTAAGCGGAATGAACGGATGATCGCACTTCTGCAACGCGTCTCGCGCGCTCGCGTCGATGTGGCGGGCGAGACGCTCGGCGCCATCGATCGCGGCCTGCTCGTGCTGGTTTGCGCCG
>JBDTMS010000674.1:0-3134 GCA_039934195.1 Betaproteobacteria bacterium | reverse complement strand
GGGAAGCGCGAAACCACTTCTACTCGTTCACGCGAAAACTTTGCGACAGAACCCGTTGTTGGGTTAGTTCGTTGCGTATGATGTTTGGATACGGCGGGTTCTTGAGAATTAATTCAAGTTCACAGGCGGGTAGAGGTTTACTGAACAAGTACCCCTGCGCTTCGGTACAGCCTTCCTTTTTTAGAAATGCCAGCTGTTCAGGGGTCTCCACGCCTTCGGCGGTAACTTCGATCTCTAAGCCCCGCGCCATGGCAAGAATCGCGCGCACGATCGTTTCATCGTTGCGGTCAGTGGTCACGTCGCGCACGAACGATCGATCGATCTTAAGCCTGTCCACCCCAAAGCGCTTCAGGTAGCTCAAGCTCGAGTAACCCGTGCCGAAATCATCGATCGAAGTTTGCACGCCCATGGCGCTAAGCTGCCCGAACGCTTTGACCGTGTGGCTGACCTGTTCCAGCAACACCGATTCGGTGAGCTCAATTTCCAACCACTTAGCATCCAGGGCCGTCTCGTCCAACACCTGCGCCATTGAGGTCAAAACGTTGTGTTGGCGAAATTGGCGCCCAGAGACATTTACCGCCATCCGGAGGTAGATGCCTTGCTGTTGCCACGCTTTGGCTTGCCGACAGCTCTCTCGCAGAACCCACTCGCCTAACGGGATGATGAGGCCGCTTTCCTCGGCAAAGGGAATGAAGTCCATCGGGCCAATCAGGCCTTGCTCAGGGTGCTGCCAGCGGACGAGCGCTTCCACTCCAAGGATCGCACCGTGCGTCAATTCCACTACCGGTTGATAGTGCAATACCAACTCATTGCGCTGTAGAGCCAATTCCAAGCCTTTTTGCACCTCGAAGCGCTGGCGTAGCGCGACATTCATCTGCTCGGCGAACATTTGTACCTCGTTCTTGCCGTTGGCCTTGGCATGATACATCGCGATGTCAGCGCTTTTTAGTAATAGCTCGGTGTCTACTCCATCTTGGGGAAACACACTAATTCCGATGCTGGCGGTGATCTTGATCCGATGTATCCCGAGCATCAGCGGCTGTGAGAGTGCGGCGAGAATCTTTTGCGCGACCAGCTTGGCGTCACTGGCATCCGCAAGGTTTTGCAGCAGGATAATAAATTCATCGCCTCCTTGGCGGGCCACCGAGTCGGTGGGCCGCATGGATCTGCTGACGATCTGGGCCACTTCGCGCAGCAGTTGGTCCCCCGCGGCATGCCCGAGGGTATCGTTGATGTCCTTGAAGTTGTCCAGATCCAGGTAAAGCAGCGCGCCATTGACACCCAAGCGCGATGCTTGCGCCAGTGCCTGTTCAATACGGTCCAGGAGCAAGGCGCGATTAGGCAGTCCCGTGAGCAGATCGTGGTGGGCCAGATGCCGCAGTCGCTCCTCAGCGCTCACTCGCTCGGTAATGTCGCGCGAGACAATGACGATTTTCTGGGTCTTGCCATTTCGATCGGTGATCACACTGCCTTGCGATTCGATGAAGCGCACACTGCCGTCTTTTAAGCGGAAGCGAAACTGGGCGCGCTGACCCATCGCGCTTGACACCGTCGAGTTGAACACTTTGAGCACGCCATCGCGGTCTCCTGGGTGAATCTGCTCGAACGAGTCGCTGCCCGGTTTCAATTCGTCATGCCCAAAAAGCCGCAAGTACGAGGGGCTGCTGTAGACGCGCCGGCCCTGCGTATCGACCATCGTTATCAGATCGCTCACGTTCTCGGCAATAAGACGAAATCGCTCCTCGCTTGCCTCCAGAGCGGTCTGTGTCCTGGAGCGTTGAGATCGGTATAGGTAGATCAACGATGCCAAGATCATACCGATCAGGCTGCCGAGCCCAAACACCTGCGCCATACCGACACTGCGCGTACCAACGCCAAAGGCCGGTAACGCGCTCACGATCAACTGCCAGTCCCGGCCCCCTTGGTGCACTGGAAGCGCGATCGATAATGCATCAGCGGCGGGCGTGGCTTGTAGGTGGTCAGTGAGGGCGCGACGAGAGCCTTGGATCTCAAGTTCTAATTCCAACGCCTCGCCGGGGTCCAACAGTCCGGCCATGAGTTCACGCAGCCGGACCGCGACCCCTACAAGCCCCAACACGCTTCGACCGTTGTCTCCCGGTTTGCCTTCTGTGCCTAAGCGAAACGCTGGCGCGTACGCTAGCACTGCAGGTTCCCTGTCCTCGGTAGTTACGCCCGTCGTCGGATCGATTGTCATCAGTGGCACGATCGAGGTATAGACCAGATCGCGTGTGGTAATAGCGCGCTCGATAGCAGCGCGTCGGATCGCCTCGGTGTAGCCATCAAAGCCCAACGCAGCGTTGGTCGGCACGTTGATGTCGCGCAACATGGCCATGGGAAAGTACACCGGTCGTCTACCCTCCGGTCGGATCGTATAGGCCGGATTTTCGTGGCGCCGGATAGCTAGAAAGCGATCGACATCTTTTTCTTCCACTCGGGCGTAAACACCGATGCCTGAGATCCCGAGATTGCTCACTTCCCGCAGGCGCAGCGCATCGATGTAGCGCCCCCAATCCGGGGCGGAGATGTTGGGTTTTTGCGAGAGTACGCCTGCCGCCGCGCGCAGCGCGTGCTCGATGGCCATTAAGCGTTGATCGAGCAGATTTACAAAATGCTCGGAGCGGGACTGGAACTGACGCATCATCGCCCAGTTTTGCTTTTCGCTGAGATAAAACCACGCCAGCGTAGTTGCACTCATGCACATGGCAAAAGCAAACAAGACAACCAGAAAAATAGGAGAGGGAAACCGCTTCACGGGTGGTGGCGTCCTACGCAAAAAACAGGTGCCTGCGCGAAATGCGCTATGCAATTACAGACAGTTGTTTTACGTAACGACGTTTGCGTTACCAAACTTGATAGCGGGCTCACGCGGTGGCGCCGCGTGCGTGCAACCAGGGCGGGATAATTTCGATGGCGGAACGACTATGGTGTGTGCCTCGCACTCATGCCCCTCCACCTCCAGAAACATCAACATGCGTCCGGGCGTGTCGTGATTGTCGCCAACTACAAGGATGCGGCGAGCGATAGTGTTCATCGCCGTACCTCCGCAGGTTCCTGTCGACGTTATCGCAATGACATCCCTCCGATTATCGGGAGGTATCGGTTTTATCCGAATT
>JBDTMS010000673.1:0-3137 GCA_039934195.1 Betaproteobacteria bacterium | reverse complement strand
CGCGGTTTTTGCCGGCGACCAAAGCCAGTCCGAAAGAAATGCTCCCGATCGTCGATAAACCGCTCATTCAATACGCGGTGCAAGAAGCGGTCGAGGCGGGCATCACGCACATGGTGTTCATCACCGGGCGCAACAAGCGCGCGATCGAAGACCATTTCGACAAAGCCTATGAGCTGGAAATGGAGCTCGAAGAGCGCGGCCGGCAAAATCTGTTGGACCAGGTGCGCGACATTCTGCCTAAACGGGTGTCATGCACCTACGTGCGCCAAAGCGAAGCGCTCGGTCTGGGGCACGCCGTGCTGTGCTCGCGTGCGGTGATCGGCGACGAGCCGTTCGCGGTCATTCTCGCCGATGATTTGATCGATGCCGAGGTGCCGGTGCTCAAGCAGATGTGCGAGGTGTTCGCGCAGGAACAGCGAGCGATCATTGCCGTCCAGCCGATTCCGATCGAAGACTCGGCGAGCTACGGCATCATCAAAGGCGAACCGGTGAAGGATCGCCTGCATCGCATGACCGGCATCGTCGAGAAGCCGCATCCGGATGTTGCGCCATCGAATCTCGCGGTGGTCGGCCGCTACATTCTCACCCCTGCCTTGATGGATATTCTGGAGCGCGTCATTCCGGGCGCTGGCGGCGAGATCCAGCTCACCGACGGTATCGCATCGTTGATCAAGGCCGAGGGCGCGTTCGGCTACGAGTTCGAAGGTCAGCGCTACGATTGCGGTTCCAAGCTCGGTTACCTCCAGGCAAATGTCATGTACGCACTGAAGCACGCTGAAGTCTCGCAAGACTTCGGCGTCTTTCTCGCGGGACTGTGCGGTACCCTGCAACGCTGATAGTGCGATAGCCGCCACCTTCCTATCGCGCAATAGTGCGCGCAGGTATTTTCTGCGAGCCGTGTTGGACTTGCGGTAAGGCCGCAGTGCCGCCGGCCCAAAGCATGGGGCATCACTGTTACAGCGATGTGGGGGATAAATAATCGATGCTGGTCTATTACGTTGAGGATGACTTAAAGTCATACGCAACCGATTGGCAGATACCCTCCCGTACATTGGTTGCGCCTCGACTTGGATTAAATTCCCCGGGGCGCCGCAGACAGAGCGCTATTTCGTCTTAAAAGGAATGAACTAGCAATAAAGAATCGAGGTGATCGCCCGCACGACCTGTGGGAACGCGTGCGACACGGGTTCAGTTGAAGCAAGTGCGAAGTGACCTTGTTGAACAACATCAAGCCCGGTACGGTAAGCGTCCAGTCTATATACAGACCATCCTGGCCCGTCGAGCCCTATCTTTTCGCCGTTGTAGAAACTTGAGAAGCGCGGAATGCCAACAGAGCGCGCGCTGATGCCCTTCATCGAAAGCGAGTATTACCCACGTGCGCACTCCCCCAAGCGGGCGGCATCTGGCACTTCATGGCGGCCGTGCGATCTCGCTGAACTGGCTTGGTAAAGGTTGCGCGAGCCCGAGCTTAGTAGTCAGTCAGACTGGTCAACCGGCCGCGCTAATGCCCGGCATTGTCGCGACACGCCGATATCAAACCAAGTGGATTAGAGATGATGGAGTAGGAGTCCGTGCCGTTGCTGAGCTGAAGTCAGCTGGAACGACGGATCTGACATTCTCGCCTGACAAAGCGTAATAGCCGCCGCTTCAGCCGTTACTGTCACCCAAGTCGCCACATTCCAAACGAACCCGTCGGCACAGCGACGAACCGGCTCGCATATCACGAACGCAAATGGATCGGCTTGCAGACACAAACTCGAATAATAGGCGAGCGATCACGGCCAAGCTTGCACTAGTCCAGCTGAATCGCGCCGAAATTTTCTAGCGGAGAATGTCCAGCAACTAGGAGGAGGCCACGTTCCTTTTCCAGAACGCGCGACGACGTCGGCAAATTTCATTTTTCTAGAAGGCGCGCGCAATCGCCTCTGCGTCTTTCGGGCGGAGCTGTCGCAACTGCGCCTTCCATGTTCGTCCGGCCATGCGCGCCGCCCGTCCATTTCGCGAAGCAATGCTGCCTTGGTTGATGCATGCCCTCATGGATGGTCGCGCGACACGCGGACGAGGCCCCGAGGCTCCCGGGTTTCGCGGAGAGCGAGCGCAATGCCAGCCACTTATCGCTATCGGTGCCTGTCTGGGCGGCTGTTTATTCGGCCGACGGCGCGTAGGGCCACATAACTAGATATTCACTCAGGGACAAACTCGCGCGCGAGTCGCTGCGCCTTCGCGATCTCTGACGCGGTCATGTGTGCCGCAAGGCGGTCTCGGCCTTGCACTGCCATTGTTCGGATTTCGGTGTCCCATGCGGGGGCATGGGTCGCGGCCAGATGGAACCATTTGTACCCTTGTACATAGTCCGGCGGTCCGGCTTCCCCGGCGCTGTACATGGCTGCCAGGTTGTGCTGTGCCCTCGCAATGCCTTGATCAGCAGCCTTGCGATACCACTTGGCCGCCTCGTCAGGATTCTTCGACACGCCGAGTCCCTGGTCGTACATCATCGCGAGGTTGTGTTGTGCAGCGGCCTTATCCTGAACAGCGGCCTTGCGATACCACTCGATTGCTTGCCCATAGTCTTGGCTAACGCCCTGACCTTTCTGATACAGCTGTCCCAGATTGTTTTGCGCCTCAGGCATGCCCTGGTCCGCTGCCTTTCGATACCATCGCGCCGCAGCGCCGTAGTCCTGCGCCACCCCTCGTCCATTCCCATAAATCATTCCGAGGTTGTACTGCGCGCTAGCTGATCCGTGATCAGCTAGCGGACGGATCAGTCGTAGCGCCGTGACGTAATCGCCGCGCGCATAGGCAGTATTGGCATCTTCAGACGGCGCTGCGTTCGCTGACATGGCAACACTGACGCAAGCCGCAACGGCTACCAGTAAGAACTCCGCGATATGTTTTTGCATGGCTCGAAAAGTAGCCTCCTTGCACGGCGTCGTCCAAAACGGTAAGGGCAATGTCCAAGGGACCGCGGCCAACAATAAGAACTTCGCGAGCGCAACGCGATCGGATCTGCCGCGGTGAGCCATGTGGGATTCTGCAATTGCCTGCCTGGTGGTGACGTCCGCGCGTCACATGAGCTGTTGATGACGTCGGTAGATGGTGATCCCGCGGTGTCGGCCTAGCCTTGCCGTACCGGATAG
>JBDTMS010000672.1:0-3138 GCA_039934195.1 Betaproteobacteria bacterium | reverse complement strand
TGGTCAAAGGTGCGCCGCGCGAATCAGGCGGCGCAGTCAGGCTGGCTGCCGAGCGAGCAATTGGCGCGCTCGGAAGCAATGCCTGCAGCCAAGATAGCAGCGATGTCTGCCGCTGCCGTCGCGCCGCCGCCTGTCGCGACGGCTCCCGTGCGTTCAGTCGCAGCCACAACGACGCCTTCAGCGATCACCGCCCCAGTGCCGCCCGCCGTGCGTCCACGGAGCGCCGCTGCGCAGCCTGTTGCGCAATCTGTCAGCCAAGCTGCGGCGCCCTCGCCGCACCTGCTACTGCAGGTACTCGTGCCGCGCGCAGCGATGCATGCGAAGCCGGACACCGCAGCGCCGGTCGTTGCGCAAATCGAGATCGGCGCCGAGCTCGAAGCCGATTCGATTGTCGGCGACTGGTATCGCGTGCGCAGGCCGACCGGCGGTGAAGCCTGGATACAGGATGCACCGACGGCAACCGGGATGACGCTTGCCGTCGCAAGGTTCCCGCCGGGCAAGCGGCTGGGCTACGAGACGGCGCGGCTGGATGTTCCCGCGAACACGCCGGCGCAATCACGCCAAACGCAGCTCACTCTGGAACGTACGCGGCCACAAGGCGTACCGATCGAACCGCAGCTCGCGGTTATCGATCCGAAGCAGGTGCCGCCGCCTTCGGCGTTGAATGTGTGCGATGCCGCCGCGATGCCGGATCGCTGGCGCGTTCTACAGTCGCTCGGGCTGCTGCCATACGAGCGCGGCGATCCCTACAACCCGAATGCGATGAAGGGCGATCTGCCGGTGCTGCAGGATCGGCTCGGACCCGACTGGTTCGTCAACCTCAACGCGACGTCGGATACATTGCTTGAAATACGACGGCTGCCGGGCGCGGGCGCCGGCGGCGCATTCGGCGATTGCCGGCAAGTGCTTCTCACCGAAACCGGCGTGCTCGGCTTATCGCTCATCAAAGGCGACACGGCGTTTCGTCCGCCCGATTACCAGTTTCGTTTCACGCCGGCGGCCAGCGTCAATCGCATGGTGAGCAATCGAGCGAGCGGCGGCCTGGGCACCGCGTGCACCGGTCGCAGCGATCAATTCGTCGGTGCGCAGGAGTTGTTTGCCGACAAGCGGCTTCGCGTGGTGTCGGAGCGCTACGATTTCGACAGTGTTCGCGCCGGTGTGCAACCGTTCACCGCCGACTTTCGCGGGTTGCTGTTTGTCGATCAGGCGCTGGGCGCTCGCTTGTACGGCACCCGCGCCGGCAACCTCTGGCAATACAACGTCGGCTTGTTTCGCCGCATCGAGAAAGATACCAATACCGGACTCAACGACCTGACGAAACGCCTGCGTGCCGACGATGTGCTGGCGTTCAATATTTATCGGCAAGACTGGCCGGTGAACGGTTTCACTACGCAGGGCGTGATTCTGCACAACCGCAATCGCGAAGGCAGCAGTGGCGAGTTTCGCGACAGCAACGGGGTCGTGCAACGCCCCGCCGCCGGCAACGCGGCTGCGCGCGACTACGACGTCACCTATGTCGGCGTGAACGGCGACGGACACTTCGGGCGTTGGAATGTCTCTGCGTCTGCGTACCACGCGCGTGGACGCAACACGATGGTAGCGTCCAAACAGCGCGAGGAAATCCGCGCATTCTTCGGTGCGCTCGAGCTATCGCGCGACTTCAGCTGGATACGCGTGCGCGCGAGCGCCATGTATGCGTCGGGCGATCGCAATCCTAACGACGATAAAGCGACCGGCTACGACGCCGTTCTCGAACGCCCGCTTATTGCGGGCGCCGACACGAGCTACTGGATCCATCAGTCGCTTCCGCTGGTTGCAGGCGGTCAGTCGCTGAACATGCGCAACGGCGTGCTGCCCTCGATGCGCACGTCGCGCGAGAGCGGCCAGTCCAACTTTGCCAACCCGGGGCTGCGTCTGATCGGCGTCGGCGCTGATTTCGACGTGACGCCACGCTTGCGCTTGATCAGCAACCTCAATTATCTGACGTTCGATGACATGGCAGCGCTCGCCGCGTTTCGCAATCAGGCGTTTACCAGCAAGGCGATCGGCACCGACATCTCTTTCGGGATGCACTACCGGCCCGCCCTCACGCAAAACGTCGTAGTCAACGCATCGGTCGCCGCACTCATACCGGGACAGGGTTTGAAAGAACTGTACGGCGATGCGGCCGACGCGATGCTGTATTCGATGCTGCTCAATTTGCTGCTGACCTTTTGACGACGCCGATGCGCCTTCTACTAATGTTGTCATGGCTGTTGAGCGCGCTCGCGGCGAGCGCTGCGCAGCCGCCGGCGCCGCAGTCGCAAACGGACGCGCAGGCGCGCGCCAAGTCGCTCGGCTGCATGTCCTGCCACAGCGCCACCGACGAGCACACCATGCATCGCAATCCGGCAGTGGTGCTCGGCTGCACCGATTGTCATGGCGGCGACTCGAGCGTGCAGAAGCCCGCGGGCTCGGCATACCACGGCAGTAGCGCTAAGGCGTACCGCGCCGCGCTCGATCGCGCGCACGTCATGCCGCGTTTTCCGAAAGAGTGGAACTATCCGTCGTCGGCTACGCCGGCCGCGGCTTATACGCTGCTCAATCGCGAAAGCCCCGGGTTCGTGCGATTCATCAATCCCGGCGATTACCGCATCGCGCGGGAAGCCTGCGGAGCATGCCACTTGCCGATCATTCAAGCCGCCGAGCGCAGCTTGATGGCGACCAACGCGATGTTCTGGAATGCGGCTGCGTACAATAACGGCATTCTGCCGTTCAAGCGCGGTGTGCTCGGCGAGGCGTATACCCGTGACGGCGTCGGCGCGACGCTAACGAATCCGGTAGCGCCCGACGACTACATGCGGAGGAAAGGAATCCTGCGCGAGCTGTTTCTGCTGCCGGCGTGGGAAACCGTACCGCCTGCGGACATCTTCCGCGTGTTCGAAAGTGGCGGTCGCGTCATCGGCAGCCAGTTTCCGGAAATCGGATTGCCGAACATCGGCGGGCGATTGCAGACGCTCGATGAGCCGGGCCGTCCGGATTTTCATGCGTCCAATCGCGGACCGGGGACGGGTGCTCGCATCGCCGTTCCCGTGCTCAATCTGGCCAAGACGCGGTTGAACGATCCGCACATGTGGTTTCTCGGCACCAACGATCAAC
>JBDTMS010000671.1:0-3140 GCA_039934195.1 Betaproteobacteria bacterium | reverse complement strand
ACTCTAAGAGCTCATGTATCGTCGAGCAAGCGACCGAAAGTTGCCTCATAACGGAGCATGGCTGAACGTGCTTCCTCCTGGTACTTGTAGCGGTTGTAAATTGCGGCAACCTCAGAAATGGTTGCGCGTCCCGTTACGTGATTCAGTAAGGCGTCGATTACGTGAGGAGGCGTCGATATGGGTGGACTTGCGAGCATCGTGCTGATCGAGCGCCGACAATCATGGAGGGTGTAGTCGCGCACCGCGGACAGTTCGTCGAGCCGCCCTTTGCATTTGGAGAATCCTGAGAAGATCGCATTGTCATCGTGACGTGACGGGAAAACAAACGGGCTACCAGTGGTCGGAATGCTTCCTAGTACGGCGGCAAGCATCGGGCACACCGGCAACGAAAGAGCCTGATGGTTTTTCGTCACGGTGCCCGGCAGCTCAATCATGTTCCGAACGAGATACTCCCAGCGAAGCGAGGTTACTTCGTTCCTCCGCAGCGGTACGAGAAGCAATATTCGGACGATGTGTCCGAACGGATATCCGTAATTGACTGCCGCTCTATAAATCGCTGCCATTTCGCCCGGCGAGAGCACCCGCGACCGCGATTGGATGCGTGCGGGAAGCGGCAGATTTTCACACGGAGACCGCTCAAGCATGTGCCGCGCCACGCACCATCGGAAGAACGCGCGCATGGCCTGATGCACGTGCACGGCCGTTGTGGGCGTCGAACTCAAGCGATCAGTGATGAACGCAATGTCCCGCGGCGCGATGGTATGAAGCGGCTTGCGCTGAAGATGCGGTCGAACGTTTCGGCGCAAGATCCGCAATTTCTCGTACGCGGTGCTTTTCCTCAGTCGGGGCACGTATTGGTCGATGTACAAATCGAGCGCTTCGTCAAAAGAGTGCTGTGTCGGCTCCTTGACACCAAGCGTCATCTTCGCGAGCCGCCGGCGTGCCTCCGCCCGCGCCTGTTGCAAACTGAGGAGCGGCCAACGGCCGATTGCCTGCCGGCTGTTGTTCTTCTTCAGAATGAAGCTGCGCGCACCGCCTTGCGATACGCGTATTCCGAACGTTGGGACTTGGTCGCACCAATAGTCGACTTGCCCCTTCGTCGGTGGCTTGAGATTCTTGATGGTGATATCTGTCAGGCGTACCTTAGGCACCTCCTAGGCACTCCCACGTGGCGCGTAGCGACCTGCTAGCATGTTCCGCAATACTCCACTTGCAGATTGAAATAACTACAAATAATTGATAGGCCCGCCCGCAGTGAGAAGCAATGAAATAGTCTTTACACAGTCTGGGGGACTGGGGGTCGGGAGTTCAAATCTCCCCGCTCCGACCAATAAAATCAAAGACTTAATGTTTACTCCAGAAATCTGTGGCTCACTTGTGGCTCCGCCACGCATCTCGAATGAGTGCGCAGCGATGTTAAGTCTCGTGGCTTTCGACGCATTTCGCGAGCGCTTGGGTTGGCGAGAACTCAGTAAATCTGGTCTTGGTGATCGAACGCCTTCCGGGCCGCGAGTCGGCGAGCGAAACTGCCGTCCTCGCCAGAAAGGGCAACGCCAATCGTATGCTGGTGTTGCTGCGGGCTAAAATCGACACGGCTATCTTGATGAGATGCGGATCGCGCTGCAGCTATGGGGTGAATGGGTGCTGAAGTCTTGCCGCTAAGCTGCATGTCAGTGATGTCACGACCTGCACAAGTGAACGATACGCTGATCAAGCTTATTGGAAGATGCGCATCGACATCTAAACTTTGCGCCCGATGCAACGCCAACGCGACCGGTGTGCAACCATGTTCAGCAATGCGGCAACTCTCGGTCGCTTGTTCGAAAATACCTGAACTCTTACAGTAGTGCGTTGCTCGGGCTAACCGGGTGGCATCGCGATGCTCCCTAACACGGAGGTTGCGATGTCTGACTTTCGGCTCGTCGACAAGAAGGGACTGAAAACGATCTACGGCATACCCTATTGCTCGCAGCATATCGCTCGTCTTGAAAAGGCCGGAGAGTTTCCAAAGAGGCTACACCTCGGCCCTTGCAGGGTAGCGTGGTACTGCTCGGAGATAGAGGCGTGGATCGCGTCACGCCATTCTTGAGACAACAACAGCGACACCTCCTGCAAAGGAGCGCCCCCGGCTAGCTACCGGGGGCATTTCTTTTTTGGCCACGTCGCGACGTGGCAGGGCGTGTCGCGACAGGTCGCGCCGCATCGCGCCGTGGCATGGCCTGCCAGGCTGGCCGCTTCCAGCGAGACGCCGGAGCTTGTGATTGTGCGCGATTTCCTTGCTCTGTCGTTAGAATGGCAAAAAAGCCAAGGGCCGAGATGACCTCGCAAGCAACCGCCAGGAAAACCGAAAGAACCGTCCGTACTTTATCGATGTCGAGACCGGTCAGTTTCGCGAGCAGGGCCGCCTGCGGATCGGCTTCCTGCGGCGAAGATCTAAACAGCGCCTCTGTGGCACGATAGGTCGTGCAGAATTCCATTGATCGGGCAGAGGTCGCATCAGCGCACGCGGCTGATGATTGCCATCTTGAGCTTAGCCTCATCGTCTCGAGCGTTTTTTGATTTTGGGCCTGCTGCTGGCGGTGCCAGGTCGTCATGTCCCTGTTCTGCGCCGCGAAGCCCATGGCCGCCGTGAATGAGTAGATGGTTGCTACGAGCCAGATGGCAACTGCAGCGAGCGCTCGAAGTTTGTGGTGAGTCCAAGCCAACGCAGCGCACGGAAGCATGAGCCATTTAGTGACGTCGAGCGCGACTGAAAAGACGGCCCAGGTGTAGCCATCCCATTCGGTTGCGCCGAGTTGATACGAGAAGCGCCAGTTCATCGCCGTTGTGCACGTGCCGGCGACGATGATTGCAAGTCCTGCTGCACATCGACCTAGGCTGAACATCGAGGCATCCTTTTGCGAGCCAGAAAGGCGTAGTAGATTTCGCTGCGGAGGACGACGTGCGATAAGTTCGGCGATGTGGCACCGCTCTCAGAGACGCTCGACGATGCGAGGGCGATCAAATTTTCGAAATCAATTCGAAGCGACCATGCCGACAGTTTGAGTTCCGTCGCTTATGATGAATGGCGGCAAATCGTCGACGCCCTGGCGAGCGGTGCGAGCGTGCGAGTTGTGGCTGCTGAACGGGGCGGCGGTGAC
>JBDTMS010000670.1:0-3141 GCA_039934195.1 Betaproteobacteria bacterium | reverse complement strand
AAGAAGGAAGAAGTTCCGCCCCCCGCGCCGGTCGTCGTGCCAAGCCCAACGCCGGAGCCGACTCCCGCACCTGAAGCTACTTCCGGTACGGCAACAATGCCAGCGCCCACACCGGCACCGGAAGAAAAGAAGCCCTAACCCGAAGTTGGTCTCCGGGGATGCCAGGGCCAGTTCCTAGAACTGGCCCTTATTCTTTGCGGTTGCTGTTGGTGGGTGCGAATAGTCCAGCTGCAATTTTACCGGCCCGCGAATTCTGAGCGCCGCGATGCGGTGAGATACCTAGCGTCTCGCGATTCGATCGCTGGATGCCGCCACCGTGACGGCGCCCACCCTGCAGTGGCCTAACGGCCGCTGAACGCGCGCCAGCCGAGGCCACTCTGCTGGTCTGCGATTCCGATCCAGTCTAGATCGCAGCTCAGCACTTCGGCAAGGGATCGTCGCGCGAGATCGGGCGTGTTGTTGCTCGCACTCAGATGTGCGGCAACAACGTGCTGTAGCGGGCTGCCTTCTATCAACGAGGCGAGCAGGCTCGCGGCAGACTGATTGTCCAAATGGCCGAACCGACTCGCGATACGAACCTTGACCGATGGCGGATAGTCGCTCTCGGTGAGCAAGCGAGCGTCATGATTGCACTCCAGCACCAACCCACTGCAGCCGCGCAGGCAGCGTTGCATGTGCGGCGTAACGTAGCCTGCATCGGTCAAGACGCCCAGCCGATGATTGCCGTCGCTGAATACGAATTGAGCCGGCTCTCGCGCGTCGTGCGGGACGGGGAACGGCGCGACGAGGATGTCGCCGATCGCGAACTCGGCGTAGCCTCGAATGAAGCACAACTCGATGCCGCCATCGAACAGCGCTTCGAGGCCGCGCAAGGTGCCCCCGGTCAACCAGACCGGGATGCGATGCTTGCGAGCGAATCTCGCCACGCCACCGATATGATCGTCGTGCTCGTGCGTAACGAGAATTGCGGAAATTTGTTCCGGGGTGATCCCGAGCCGCGCGAGCCTGCGTGTTGTGTCCGACAGTCCGAAACCGCAATCGAGCAGAATGCGGGTCGAACCAACTTCGACTAACAGGGCGTTCCCTTGGCTGCCGCTGCCGAGCGAGGCGAAGCGCATATCAAGCCGCTGACGCCCGCACTCGCGTGAAGTCGTCGATCAGAAGGAATCCTATTTCAGATCTTCCTGCAAAACGGTGAGGATTCTCGTCGCAGCATCGGATTTCTCCGCCTTGCCGTCCGGTTGCTGCACTTTGACTTCAGTACCTGCCTTCGCCTCTGCGACGGCGATGCGATAGTCCGCCGCCTTGTTGGGCGCATCGCTCTTCCAGAATTTCAACCGCGAGAGCAGACCAGGCTTCTGCGCCTCGACCTGCGGGTTCAGATACTTTACGTAGTACAAGCCGCTGGAGCGATCGCGATCTTGCACCGAGAAGCCGAGTCGATCGAGCGATAGACCGACGCGCCGCCACGCTCGGTCGAAATCATCTTTCATCACCAGCACCGGCTGACCTCCCGCCTTGCTGACCAGCGCGCGTGGCTCTGTCGGCGCAGAATTCGTCCCCGGCGTCGTCCCCGCCTTTGCGGTTTGCACCGCCTGGTCGCCCACGAACTTGGCTTGCAGCCGCTGCAGCATCTCCGCTTCGAGCTCAGGATCCGCCGGACGTGGCTGCCAAATTGTCCTGCCCGTCTGGCGCATGTTTGCATCTTTGACGTACATCTCGTACATCCCGCGATGCGTGACGTATACCTCGGTAGTTCCGGCTTTCTGACCGCGCTCCATGCGCGTGCGGAATTTGTCGCGTTCAGGTGTCGAGTAGGCTTGATCGATTACTTTGCCGACGATGTTTCGCACCATGCCTTGTGGAATTTTCGCGCGGTTTTCTGCCCAGTCCGTTTCCATGATGCCGGTCTCGGAGCTTTCGGAAAGTACGATAAAGCCCATCTCCTGCCAGAAATCTTTCAGCACCGGCCAAACCTTCTCCGGCGCGCCGTCGACCACCAACCAGCGCTGGCTGCCGGCACGCTCGATGTGGGCTTTGTTCGGCTGCGGCAACACCGGTTGCGCGCCACCGGCTTGCACGGGCTGACCTTCCTTGTATTCGGAGTATGTCGCCGCACCGGCATCGGGAACCGCATACCGATCATTCGCGCTCGGCGAAGTCAGATCGGGTGGGATCTCCAGGGGCCGTACCTGCTGGCTCTCCGATTTGTAATCGAGTTTCTTGCTTTCCAAAGCCGAACCGGAACAGCCGGCCAGCAATGCCAAGAGAATAGTGACGAGATTGAAGCGCAGTGAGTTCATATCGCTATGCTGAAGATGTAGCTTTAAGTTACCGGGGCGCGAAGTGCGATTCCCGCCTGCTCCATGGCGCCACGAAGCAGGTCGTGAAACGACGAGGACAGCGGTGTCAGTGGCAGCCGAATGCCGCCTTGGATCAATCCCATCTCTTGCAGCACCCACTTGACCGGAATCGGATTGCCTTCAACGAATAAGTGTCGGTGCAAGCCGAGTAGCTTGTTGTTAATCGTACGTGCTTTCGCCAATTCGCCGGCAGAAGCTGCAACGCACATCTCATGCATCAGCGCCGGCGCAACATTCGCCGTAACCGAAATCACGCCGTCGCCCCCGAGCAAAACCAGGCTTACCGCAGTCGCATCGTCGCCGCTGTAGATGGCGAAGCCCTTCGGCGCACGTCGAATCAGATCCGATCCGCGCTCGAGGTTCGCTGTCGCATCCTTGATGCCGATGACATTGGTAATCTGCGCCAGACGCAGTGCAGTATCGGTTTGCATATCGCACACGGTACGTCCCGGTACGTTATACATGATCATGGGAATGTCGACCGCTTCGGCGATCGCTTTGAAATGGCGATATAGCCCTTCTTGCGTCGGCTTGTTGTAATACGGCACGACAGACAATGCGATGTCGGCGCCGGCATTTTTCGCGTACGCCTGCAACTCGATCGCCTCGCTGGTGGAGTTCGCGCCGGTCCCCGCAATGACCGGGATTCGGCCGGCGACATGCTTGACGGTGGTCTCGATCAGGCCGCAGTGTTCTGCGAAGTCTACCGTGGGCGACTCGCCTGTGGTGCCGACCACGACGATACCATCGGTGCCCTCGGCGATATGCCAATCGATCA
>JBDTMS010000669.1:0-3149 GCA_039934195.1 Betaproteobacteria bacterium | reverse complement strand
TTCCGGACGGCGCCCGCATTCTCACGCATTGCAATGCCGGCGCGTTGGCGACCGCCGGCCACGGCACCGCGCTCGGCGTCATACGCTCCGCGATCGCGGCCGGAAAACGCGTGCAGGTGTTTGCCGATGAAACGCGGCCGCTGCTGCAAGGCGCTCGCTTGACTGCGTGGGAGCTCATGCAAGACGGTACCGCCGTCACGCTGATCGCGGACAGCGCTGCCGGGTCGCTGATGAGCAACGGCGAGATCGACGTCGTCATCGTCGGCGCGGATCGCGTCACCGCGAATGGCGATACCGCCAACAAGATCGGCACGTATCCGCTGGCCGTTATGGCGCAGCGCCACGGGCTGCCGTTCTACGTGGCGTGCCCGCTGTCGACCATCGATCCTGCGATGGCGCACGGCAAGCTGATTCCGATCGAGGAAAGATCGCCGGAAGAAGTGACGATGCTCGGCGCACAACGCGTGGCGGCAGCAGGCGTTGCGATTCGCAATCCCGCGTTCGACGTAACACCGGCGCAACTCATCACCGCGCTGATCACCGAGCGCGGCGTCGTGCATCGACCGGATCGCGCAGGTGTCAGTGCGTTGATCGCGGGGACGACCGTATAAACAGCGCGGCTAGTGTGCTGTCCCACTAATAACTTGCCGAAAAGCTGGCGAGAATCGACGCCATCCTGTGTTGCGAATCCTCACGAGGTGTGCAACCTCGTTCCGGTTCGCGCCTTGCCTGGCGCCGATTTCGCAGCTTTTCCAACCGCTATTGGTGTTGATGCGCAGCCTCCGGTTCATCCATATCTGAGCGCCGGAATTCGACAAGATATTAACGGGACAGCACACTAGCGTTTAGTGCGCGCCCGACTAGATCGACGCTCCGCCGCTCACCTCGATCACTGCGCCATTGATATAACTGGCTTCGTCGGACGCAAGAAATGCGTAGGTGTTGGCGATTTCCTCCGGACGCGCCAGACGACCGAGCGGGACACGATCTTTCAGTGCGTCCAGCACTTTCTCGGGAATGGAACCGAGGATGCTGGTCTCGACGAAGCCGGGACACACCGCATTCGCGCGAATGCCTTTGCGACCGAGCTCGCGCGCCCAGGTCTTCGCCATGCCGATCACGCCGAATTTGCTCGCCGCGTAATTAGTCTGCCCGAAGTTGCCGTAGATGCCGACCACCGACGAGGCGTTCAGGATCACGCCGGACTTCTGCTCCGCCATGATGCCGACCACCGCCTTGGTGCAGTTCCACGTCCCTTTCAAATTGACGTCGATGACGTTGTCGAACTGGTCTTCGCGCATCTTGATCATCTGTGCGTCCTGCACGATGCCGGCATTGTTGACCAGCACGTCGATGCGGCCGAAGCGCGCCATGACGCCATCGACCATGCTCTGGATCGACGCGCGGTCGGTAACGTTGACCAGGAACCCTAGCGCCTCGGCGCCGGCATGTTGTACGACTGCGACGGTTTCATCGACGCTCGGTCGATCCAGATCGCATACGATGACGATGGCGCCTTCCTGGGCGAATTTCAGTGCGGTCGCCTGACCGATGCCGCGCCCCGCACCTGTGATGATCGAAACCTTGCCGGCCAGCCGCATGAATGCTTTTCCGTTGTGCTCGAGAAGGCGGCAATGTAGCCGAATCCCCCGCACCGCACAACGTCAAGCGAACGCGATCGATAGTAAGCACGCAAACGCGACCGCGTTTACGGCGCCGCAGCGCGCCGTGCCGCGAAGAAGTCACGCAGCAACGCGCCGCATTCGGCTTCGAGCAATCCGTGTCGACTCACCGTCTGATGATTGAGCCGCGTTTCGGAAAATAAATCGACCACGCTGCCGCATGCGCCGGTTTTCGGATCGCGCGCACCGTAGATCACGCGACGCACGCGCGCATTAATCAAGGCGCCGGCACACATCGCGCACGGCTCCAGAGTCACGTACAGCGTACTGCCGGGGCAGCGATAGTTGCCGCGGCGCTGGCCGGCATCGCGCAGCGCCGCCACCTCGGCGTGCGCCGTCGGATCGCTGCGTGAGATGGGCGCGTTGAAACCCTCGCCGACGATGACCCCATCCAGCACCAGAACCGCACCGACCGGCACCTCGCCCGCTTGCTCCGCCATGACGGCAAGCTGCAACGCGCGCCGCATGAATTGCTCGTCCGCACTGTCGAAGCTCTGCGGTTCAGTTGCCGGCGATGCGGTCATTGCGTTTCCATCGAAGGTCCATCTAGTGATAGTGCTCCGCCAAGAATGTTCGAGCGAATCTACATCGCGCCGTGTCGAATGCCGGGGCAAAATCGCACTAGTGCGCAGCGACAAAGTGCACCAGCGCAGCGGCAGATCGCACCAGCGCCAGCGGCAGATTCCAGTAGCGCAGCGCGAACGGATTTGCTCTAATGCCAATCCCGTGGGAGGGGTGCTGGCGCGCTGCTCGATATGTCGTTCGGTACGAAGTTGCGGCGACGTGCCGCGTCCTCCCTTCGCACCATTCCACCGCACCGGCAGAGCGCATGGACTTGGCGTCCACGATCAGAACGTCCGCACTTTCGCGACTCGCAGCGTGCAGCATACCTGTCGCTTTGGGTCTTATCTCGTCGGCATGGGCGCAGCAAGCCGGCACGAGCCCGCCTGCCGATATACTGACGTTGGACCGGGCGATCGAGCTGTCGCTGCAAGCCAATCGCAAGCTCGATAACGCGAGCCTGGAAGTGCAGAAAGCGGGCGATAGTCTGGCAGCGGCACGCACCCAATATCTGCCTTCGTTGAATTTCGAAGCGTTCGGCAGCTATAACCTCGCACCGCAGGAATATACCTACAACCGCGGCATCCTCGGCACCTATAGCGGTGTCGGTCCGATCCCTTCGGTCGATACGCGCGTGCCGTCGCAATCGGGCGTGAGCACCAAGTTGTCTGCAAGCATCACGCAACCAATCGCGCAGCTCTATCGCATCGGCTTGATGGTCGATCAGCACGATATTCAGCAATCGATGGCGAGCCAGCAGTTGCGCTCGCGCCGACAAGATCTGATCAAGCAGGTTAAGCAGCAATACTACGAGATCCTGAAAACTCAGAGCGCTCTGCAGGCGAGCGAAGACAGCATTCTGTTCTATCGCGAGCTGTCGCAGCTGGTCGGGCGCTACGTAAAAGA
>JBDTMS010000668.1:0-3160 GCA_039934195.1 Betaproteobacteria bacterium | reverse complement strand
TGGGCGAGGACAGCTGGCTCTGGCACATGTACGACACGATCAAGGGCTCCGACTACCTCGGCGATCAGGACGCCATCGAATTCATGTGCCGCAAGGCACCCGATGCGGTCTACGAGCTCGAGCACTACGGCATGCCGTTCGATCGTAACGCCGACGGCACGGTGTATCAGCGCCCGTTCGGCGGTCACTCGATGAATTTCGGCGAACGTGAAGCGCATCGCAGCTGCTGCGCGGCGGACCGCACCGGCCACGCGATGCTGCACACGCTGTATCAGCGCAACGTGCGAGCACGCACGCATTTTCTGGTCGAGTGGATGGCGCTCGATTTAATTCGCGATGCCAGCGGTCAGGTCCTCGGCGTGACCGCATTGGAAATCGAAACCGGCGATGTGTATGTGCTGCAGGCTCGTGCGACGCTGTTCGCAACCGGTGGGGCGGGCCGCGTTTATTCGGCCAGCACGAATGCATTCATCAACACCGGTGATGGGCTCGGCATGACGGCGCGTGCCGGCCTTCCGCTCGAAGATATGGAGTTCTGGCAGTTCCATCCCACCGGCGTTGCCGGGGCCGGGGTGCTGATCACCGAAGGCGTGCGCGGCGAGGGCGGCTATCTGCTGAACAAAGACGGCGAGCGTTTCATGGAGCGCTACGCGCCGAACATGAAGGATCTGGCCAGCCGCGACGTCGTTTCGCGCGCGATGGCAACCGAGATCAAAGAGGGCCGCGGCGTGGGTCCCGAGAAAGATCACCTGTTGCTCAAGCTGGATCACCTCGGCATCGCAGTCATCGAGAAGCGGCTGCCGGGAATCCGCGAGATCGCCAAACAGTTCGCCAACGTCGATCCGGTGAAGGATCCGATCCCGGTAGTGCCGACGGTGCACTATCAAATGGGCGGCATTCCAACCAATTATCACGGCGAGGTCGTGGTCCCGAACGGCGGCAATCCGGAAGTACAAGTCGCCGGGTTCTACGCGGCCGGCGAGTGCGCCTGTGCATCGGTGCACGGCGCCAACCGGCTCGGCACCAATTCGCTCACCGACTTGCTGGTGTTCGGCAAATCCGGTGCCGATTCGATGATCAAGTTTCTGAAAGAGAATCCCGGGCACAAAGAACTGCCGAAGGACGCAGCCGAACGCACGCTTACACGCTTGTCACGGCTCGATACGCAAACCGGAGGCGAGAGCGTTGCTGAAGTCGGCGCCGAGATGCGCCGTACCATGCAGGCGCATTGCGGCGTGTTTCGCTTTCCCGAGTTGCTCAGCGAAGGCGTGAGTAAGATCAAACAAATCGCGGAACGCGGTGCGCGCACCGAGATCAAGGATAAGAGCCGCGTGTTCAACACCGCGCGAGTCGAAGCGCTCGAGCTCGATAACTTGCTCGAAGTTGCGCAGGCAAGTTTGATCTGTGCGAATGCGCGGCAGGAAAGCCGCGGCGCGCACGAGCGCGCGGATTTCCCTCGCCGCGATGACGTGAACTGGCTCAAGCACACGCTGTGGTACAAGCAAGACCATCGGCTCGCATACAAGCCGGTGCATCTGCAGCCTCTTACGGCGGCGCCGTTCGAACCCAAGGAAAGAACTTATTGAGCGATTCGATCGAGGCGCATCGCCCGGTCGTGTATGTCCGGCGCATAGCGTACCGTACCAAGTGCGCGCATTTTGCGCCGTGTAACTCTGGCGCAAGCCGCGTCCGGTAACTTGATCGAGAGTCTCGGAGATTCGCATGCTGTTCAAAATCTATCGCTACGATCCTGACCAGGACGCCAAGCCTTACATGCAGGACTACGACATCAAGCTCGAGCCCGCGGATCGCATGCTGCTCGACGCGCTGATTCGCATCAAGGCGCAGGACGATTCGCTGTCGCTGCGCCGCTCGTGCCGCGAAGGCGTATGCGGTTCGGATGCGATGAACATCAACGGCAAGAACGGACTCGCGTGCATCACGCCGCTTGCCGGCATCAAGCAGCCGGTGACCATACGTCCGCTGCCCGGGCTGCCGGTCATTCGCGACCTGGTCGTCGATATGTCGCAGTTCTTCAAGCAGTACCACTCGGTGGCGCCGTATCTGAAGAACGAGGAATCGCCGCCGCCGAAAGAACGGTTGCAGAGCCCGGAAGACCGCGCCGAGCTCGATGGATTGTACGAATGCATTCTCTGTGCGTGCTGCTCTACTGCCTGTCCTTCGTTCTGGTGGAATCCGGACAAGTTCGTCGGACCGGCGGGATTGCTGCAAGCATATCGGTTTCTCGCGGACAGCCGCGATCTGGCAACGAGCGAGCGGCTCGACAATCTCGAAGATCCGTATCGCCTGTTTCGCTGCCACTCGATCATGAATTGCGTAGACGTGTGCCCGAAGGGATTGAATCCGAGCCTGGCAATCGGGCGTATCCGCGAGATGCTGGTGCGCCGCGCCGTCTGATCGCTGCACGCGCATCGTGAGCGAACTGGACCGCATGCGCTGGAATTGCCGTCGCGGCATGCTCGAGCTCGACATCGTCCTCGAGCGATTTCTGGTGCGCCATCTGGATAGATTGCCCGCTGCCGACCACAGTAGGTTCAAGGCACTGCTCGAATACTCCGATAATGACCTTTGGGATCTGGTTTCGGGGCGGCTCGAGGCAGATAGCGGGGAGGACGAGCGCATTCTCAGCTTGATCCGTACCCCCTGATGTGCAGGCGCACAAAGGGCACCCGAGAAATGGTCTAAACTTGGTTGTTAATTGTCTGGCCTGCGCCGTCAGCACAGGCCTTTGACCCGTCACCGGAGACCTCGATGTCCGACAGCCGCACTGCAACGCTCAACTTCACCGATGGTAAGCCGCCCGTCAAATTCCCGACTCTGTCCGGCACCGTCGGACCCGACGTCGTCGATATACGCAGCCTGTACGGCGAGACCGGCAAATTCACCTACGACCCCGGGTTCATGTCGACAGCCGCGTGCAAATCCGCGATCACCTTCATCGATGGCGACGAGGGCATACTGCTCTATCGGGGTTATCCGATTCAGCAGCTGGCCGAGCACTGCGATTTTCTCGAGGTGTGCCATCTTCTGCTCAAAGGCGAGCTGCCTAACGCAGCGGAGAAGCGCGGCTTCGACGGTAACATTCGCCGACATACGATGGTGCACGAGCAACTGGTCAGCTTCTTCTCCGGATTTCGCC
>JBDTMS010000667.1:0-3165 GCA_039934195.1 Betaproteobacteria bacterium | reverse complement strand
GTATATGTAGGCGGTCCTGCCATAGCAGTCGCAGTAACGGAAACTTGCGGTGGATAAGTTGCGGCAAGCGGTAGCGCTGCCACTTGCGCAATCCAGGGCGCCAGGTTTCCCGCACCCGCGCCGCTCGTGTATGCGTAGGCGGCGATGTTTGTCCGATCGGCCCACATCTGGCCGACGAGCTGGTCAGCTAGAAATGCGGCATCCGAGCGATATTTCGACTGTGTAACGTTTTTGATGGCGTTTGCCTGCAACCCCACCACGGCGAGGATACCGATGGAGAACAACAGAATCGCAATCAGCGACTCGAGCAGCAGTACACCGCGCTGGCCTTTCACGTCTAGAGAATGGGTCATGTCGCTCTCGATATATTTGTCAGCACGCTCTCGGATCGCCGGATGCGAGGTGGGGATCGCACATTCGAACGCCGCCGCCAACGCCTATGACTACCCGCATTACTCTGATCTCCGACGCACTAGAAACGCTTGAGGTGAAATCCATCTGCCTGAGGGAGGACGACCCATCGTCGTTCGGTGCGATCCGGCCCAGGCCATTGAAGGTGACTGTGTTCGCGCTGTCTACCGTCGTGATCTGGGCCGTTTTTGCGCCTTCTTCGGCCGACCAGCTCTGCACGATGTTTGCGGCCGGCGGAGTTGCGGAGCAAGTAACCTCGTTTATGGTTACGATCCAACTCGTCGCAGTCGGCAGGCAAAAGCGAACTAATGCATTGCGGTGAATGGCTTCGCCTCGAGCAACCTGTAAGCCATTGGTGATCGCCTCGGCTGAGTTGCGAATCTGACTGTTGGCGATCCAGGAACTGAAGGAAGGGATTGCGAGAACGAACAAAATCCCGATCATCGCGACTCCGATGCAAAGCTCGATGAGCGAGAAGCCGCTTACGCTTACGCTCGCGCTATGAGCAATGCGAGCGTGACAGCGCAATTGTGATGACGAGCAAAGGAATGCGGGTGCACGTCCTCTTAATCGACTGCGTTGTGGAATACTTAAGCTGGCTCGATCATTTTTCATTGGTATGTCCATGCCTTCATGGGTGAAACGTTGCATGCTTGCCAGGCGTGAAGCGACGGCGCAAAGTCAAACATCACTAAAGACTGTGGACCGCAAGTCGTTGAACAATTCGCCGGCGAACTGCGTGTTCAGTCATCGGGTAAAAGGGAGCGAGCTTTATGCCGATCGATGTAAACGTGTACCTATGCCCGACGAATGGTGCCGGTCGCCGAACGGACGGCAGAGAAGGTCAACGACGACGACGCGGTTGGCCAGCGTGCGGAACTGGTTGCGCGACCAGCGGTTCGATTTCAGCGGCACCGCCCGCATTGAATGGCATCACATGCCGTAATGCGGCACTGGGAACGGCGACCTCGACCGCGAACTATTGAACGTGATCCGAGTTCAATGCAGTTCGATGCTGCGGCACATGTGCAATACGTGAGCCAGAACATGCGTTACGTGAGTCCGGAAATGCGTCTGTGCCGCGAGCTCGCTGTGAATCGCGGCGACCGGTCGCCGCCTGTCCCACAGGCTCGCAGCCAACGCTAGGCAAGGGCATTAGAGATCGAACGTTTAATCTTTCGAGACCCGGAATGAAAAGCACACATCGAAAGTCGCGGGCGCACACTGTTAACGCGAGCCAAGACTTTCGCTCGGCGCCAAAAGTAATCGATCCGAAGCGCAGCGGTGAGTTGATCGTCGGCGGCGGAAGTTTCATCGATCCGAACGATCGTCGCACTCAACGTTTCGTTTTCTCTCGCGTCGATCTCGGCAACGGTGAGATCGAGTTGACCGATACCCGGTTTCTCCCTCATGGTGTCGCGATCGATCCGTTGAACCGGCAGCGAATCGTCGCGTTTCAAAAAATCGGCGCGGGGTGTTGCGAGCTTGATTTATCCAGCCATCGCGTTACGAGAACGATCGAACCGACGCATGGACGTTGGTTCTACGGCCACGGCGCTTTTTCTGCGGACGGCTCGTTGCTTTATTCGACCGAGACGATCAACGCTGCGCAGCGCGGCGTCATCGGCGTGCGCGATGGATCAACGCTGCAGTATCTTGGTGAGTTTCCTACCTTCGGTGAAAATCCCCACGATTGTCATTTGATTGATGCAGGAAAGGTGCTGGTGATCAGCAATGGCGGCGGCGCACTCGATACGGCTTTGAAGCCATGCGTCACGTGGGTCGATACGCAGACGCGAACCCTGCTGGATCGGCAGGAGCTACCGAGCGAGCGTTTCAACACCGGTCATTTGGGCCTTTCCGAAACGGAAGGACTGGTAGTGGTGTCCGCGCCGCGAAAGGGACTGACGGAACGAGATCTCGGCGCCGTCAGTTTGCGGCGCAATGACAGCCGACTAGAAATTATGGCAGAACCGGACACCGTAACGTCGCGCATGTTCGGCGAAGCCCTCAGCGTTGCAATACATGAGCCGTCGGGAACCGCTGCGGTGACGCATCCGGGCGGAAACATGGTTACATTCTGGTCGACCCGCTCGGCGACGTTGTTGAAGGTGCTGGATCTGCCATTCGCACGCGGAGTCGCCTTAACCCAGGACGGCGAAAACTTCATCGTGAGCTACGGCGCGACCGCCGATATTGTCCAGGTCGCGCCCGATACGCTTGAACCGGTCCGCAGCAGCAACATCAGTCAGTCGTACTTGTCCGGGTCCCACGTATTCAACTGGACCCGGATGACTGGGCAATAGACTGAGTAGTCTTCGCTCGGTTAGCTATCAATCTCAGCACTGGCCGTTCTTGGCCCTAATCCAGCAACTCGTGCTCGAGCCCCAACCCGACGGGCCAGCGGAAGTCTTGACGTTATTCTGGTCGATGGTAAATACGAAGCCTGTCAACCCGTCGCTGGCTTGCCCGTCCGCTTGCAACGTGTAAGTTGTGGCAGTCGTTACCGGACACGTGTAAGCGAAATGACTCCCAGTCATAGGCGGTGCAACAGTCCCAGGAACGCATGCACCGACATACGTGCGAGCGTCCTGATAGAACTGCTCCATCTTGACTCGCTGTGACCCGAGCGTGGCGTACGCTTCAGTAAGCTTGCCGCGCTTCACATAATCCGAATAGGCAGGCACAGCAATAGCAGAGAGGATGCCAACGATTGCGACGACAATCATCAATTCAATGAGAGTAAAACCCTTA
>JBDTMS010000666.1:0-3165 GCA_039934195.1 Betaproteobacteria bacterium | reverse complement strand
CACGAGTGGCGCGCGTGCGAGAAATTTTTCGCGAGCTGGTTCGTACAGAAGCGGCGAAGGCGACGGCGCGCTGAATACGCCGGAGTGCGCCGCCGATCATTTGCAGCCGGGCAATCGTGCCGATCGGTTCTTCGCGCGATTGCCTGCGGTCAATTGCCTGGGTTCAATCGCTGCGTTCAGCGAGGCTCAGTCGCGGCCGAGCAAATCGCCAAGCGGCGCTAGTTGCTCGTTATGCGAGAAATAAATCTTGAACATCACCAACACCGGCACCGCGATAAGCAGGCCGACGATGCTCCACACCCAACCGCCCACCATCAACGCCAGAACAATCACCATCGGGCTCAGCGCCATGCGTCGGCCGACGATGATCGGGTTGATGAACTGGCCTTCTGCGATGGCTAGCGCAAGAAACGTCGCCGGCACGACGAGTGCATGCGCCAGCGTGTCATACGTCAGCGTTGCCACGCCGGTGAGCACAACCAGCGTTACTGCACTGCCCAGATACGGAACGAAGTTGAACACCGCCGCCATCACACCCCATAACACCGGGTTAGGCATGTGCAGAAAATACAACGCCGCCGCGGTCGCCACGCCCAGCCCGGCATTGATGCAGGCGATCGTAAACAGATAATTGGAGACTTCGCTCTCGATCTCCTGCGTCATTTTCACCACGTGAATTTTCGCCCGCAGCTTGATCGGAATCTTGACCAGCCGGCGCAGGAACGTGTTGCCGAACGCCAGGAAAAAGTACGCGAGGATAATGACTTCGACGATGTAGAACACGGCGGCCTGGGTGCTGGTTAGCAGCCGCCTCGCAAGCGAGGCTTCGCGTACCGTCACCTCGCGGGTGCGCTTGTCGCCGTCGACGTTGGTCATCTGTTCGACTTTATCGGCCGCCTGCTGAGCTTCGAGCCACGACCCCTTGATCTTGCGCACCTTGCGCTCGATGTCGCGCATTGTCTCCGGCGCGCGCTCGACCCAGCTCGAGGCCGGCTCGGCCAATGAGTAAATGGCGAAGCCCGCGCCGCCAGCGAAGGTGGCGACGACGATCGCAGCGGCAATCGCATTCGGGATGTACAGCTTGCGCAGCCAGCGCACCGCGGGCACCAGGACGATTGCGATCAGAAACGCCATTACGATCGGCAACATCAGCGGTTGCGCGAGGCGCAGCGCATACCCCAGTCCGAGGACGAGCAACAGCATCAGCGCGCCGCGACCAGCGCCGGTGTGCCACCAGAAGACCGTTGGCTCCGCGGAAGCCACCTCCGAAGCTGCGATCTCCGAATCGGAGGGTGCCGGCGTACCGGGATTCAGACTGGCGAGCTCAGCGAGCTCCGCATCCGAATCCACGATCGGCTGCATGTCGTAGTGCAGTGGTGCCGTTGCGGCAACCGCCACCTCGGCCTCAGTGCCCAGCGCGTCCGCGGACGGTACGCCCGGCAGAGGTTTCGGATCGTTCATCGTCGCCTTTCTCCCCTAAACATCGATCAAGCCGAGCGGCAAGCTGGTAGGCGAGCGTTCACGCAAATCTGAGGCCTAGCCGCCGGCAACCGCGCGCGATTTCTGCAAGCGACGCGCTGCGGGCCCGGTCAAACTATAGAGGATTACGGGGCGTTTGGGACGATGATTGAGGGCTTCAAACCGGCCGGCTGGCCTCCCGCAGGAGAGCGATCAGACGCTGCAGACGCTCGTCGCCGACCGGGTCGCTTACCTGAACGGTGTGCGTTTGCCGTTCCGCCTCGAGAGTGATCGTATAGGTGCGATGATCTGCGGCGGCTGGCGCGGCAGCGCCGGTCTTGCCGGCAACTTGCTGCGCGCCGCCGCAATGGGCCGGCAGGGAAAAGAAATCCACCTCGCGCAAAAGCTCGCGCAAATTGCCGATGGCGTGTGCTGAGGACGCATCGAGGTCGATCGAGATCGGCCGGCTCAAGCCTGGAAAATGCGCGATGCCGCCGCTCATCGAAAATGTGATTCGCATAGCAGCGCCGTTATTTGATCACACCGACCTGCCGCCAGCTATCCTGCACTACCTTTTGCTCGTTACTGTCGACGCCGTACAGCCGCGCTGCGTTCGCACCGGTCAAGCTGGCGAAGCGCCTGAAGCTGACATTCGGCTTGAGCCGCGAATCGCGCATCGTCTCGTACCAGATGCGTCCGGCTTTTTCCCACGCATGTCCGCCGAGACCGACTGCGGCAAGATAGAACGCGTGATTGGGAATGCCGGAGTTCGTATGTACACCGCCGTTATCTTCGTTGGTGTGTACGAAGTCGCTCATGCTCGCGGGTTGCGGATCCTTGCCGAGCACCGGATCGTCGTATGCGGTGCCCGGCGCCTTCATCGAGCGCAACGCGACGCCTTGCACTCTTGGCGTAAACAACCCCTCGCCGATCAGCCAATCCGCGCGCGCGGCTTCCTGTTTGAGCTTGTACTGCTTCACCAGCGAGCCGAACACATCGGAGATCGATTCGTTCAACGCACCAGGCTGATACAAGTACGTCAGCTGCGCTTCGTCCTGCGTCACACCATGCGTCAGTTCGTGGCCGATCACGTCCACCGAAATCGTGAAGCGGTTGAACAAGTCGCCATCGCCATCGCCGAACACCATCCGCTCGCCGTTCCAGAATGCGTTGTCGTAGTCCTTGCCGTAGTGAACGGTTGCATCAAGCGGCAGTCCAGCATCGTCGATGGAATTACGCTCGAATATATCGAAATAGAAATCGTAAGTGGCGCCGAGACCATCGTAGGCTTCGTTGACTGCCGGGTCGCGCGACTCATTCGCCCCTTCGCTGCGCACCAGCTCGCCCGGCAAGGTCTCGCGCCCGTCGGCGGTATAGATGCTGCGATTTCTTTCCGCCTCGCCCATGAGCGAGGCTACCCGGCGTGCCGGCCGCAGGTCCAGCTGCGTGGCGGTTGCTCGCAGCGAGCGAAACGTCGAATCGTGCGCGAGTGTTTTCAATGCCGCGCGGCGCTCCTTCGCACTGCCTTTCTCGGCGATGTTGCGCACGATGTGCGGCGGCAGGATACAAAAAATTGGATTGCGGCGAATGCGATGGTTGCACATGGCGGGGTCTCCTCCGGAAATTAGACGACGCAAACGGTGTGTGCGATCGTCAGGTCAGAGAAAGCCAGCGGCCCGCTGAAGTCACTGCCGGACTCGACATGCC
>JBDTMS010000665.1:0-3170 GCA_039934195.1 Betaproteobacteria bacterium | reverse complement strand
TCAACGAGCACATCTTCCGGGAGAACTTCAACATGCACACGTCTACCAGCCCGCAGTACAGCATGATCGCGAGTCTCGATGTAGCGCGTAAGCAGGCGATCATGGAAGGCTACAAGCTGCTCGCGCGCACGCTTGCGTTATCGAAAGAATTGCGCCTGCAGATCAACTCGACTGGTGTGTTCCGCGTCCTCGAGCTGGAAGATCTGCTACCCGACGACGTGCGGCACGACAACATTCAATTGGACCCGACCAAGGTCACGGTCGACATCTCAGAGTGCGGCTACACGGTGGAAGAGCTGCAGAGCGAGCTATTCGAGCGCTATAACATCCAGGTGGAGAAATCGACGTTCAATACGTTATCGCTCCTGCTGACTGTCGGCACGACGCGCAGCAAAGTGTCGCGTCTGTACGATGCGCTGATGCGAATATCCCGCGAAGGCCGCACCACCCGCCGTCTCTATCGAACGCCCGAGATTCCCGGATTTACCGCGCTCAAGTATCTGCCGCGCGATGCCTTCTATAGCGCCGGCCAGTACCTTGCCATCCTCGACGAACAGGACAAAATCAACGGCGCGCTGAACGGCAAAGTCGCCGCCGACCAAATTACGCCCTACCCACCCGGCATTCCGGTTCTCGTTCCCGGTCAGATTATTACCGCGGATATCATGCAGTACCTGACCGGCCTGCTGCGCAGTCACAAGCGCATCGAGTTGCACGGCATCGTGCACGACGGCTATCTGCCGTGCCTGCGCGTGCTGACCCCGAGCGACGAGAAAGGCTTGAAGAAGCTGAAAACCTGAGCGGGACTCACCCTGCAACTTGCGCCGGCGGTCTGATTCGGATAAAACTAGTCTTCGCTGGAATCACAGAGAACGACGCACGGCGGCTTTGGCCGCCGTAACTTTTTTCCGCTAGAGACACGCGATCCAATGACTTCGCACTTGATGGATACCTATGGCAGGTTGCCGGTGGCCTTCGCCCGCGGCGAAGGCGTCTGGCTTTGGGATACGCAAGGGAAGCGCTACCTCGACGGCCTCTCAGGAATTGCGGTAAGCGGATTAGGTCATGCCCATCCGCGCTTGATGCGCGCTTTGTCCGAACAAGCATCTCGTTTGATACATGCATCGAATCTGTATCAGATACCCGAGCAGGAACGCCTGGCGGATCTGCTATGCGGCTTGGCCGGGATGGACACAGCATTCTTTTGCAACTCGGGCTGCGAAGCGAACGAAGCGGCGATAAAGTTGGCCCGGCTGTACGGGCATCAGCGCGGTGTGGAACAACCTTCCATCATAGTCATGGAGAAAGCATTCCACGGCCGCACTATGGCGACCTTGTCGGCAACCGGAAGCCGCAAGGTGCAAGCCGGCTTCGAGCCGCTTCTCGCCGGATTTATTCGCGTGCCTTACAACGATATCTCCACGCTCGAGCAGGTCGCGGGAAACAATAAGAACATCGTTGCGATACTGGTCGAGCCGATTCAAGGCGAAGGCGGCGTCAACGTCCCCGACGATGGCTACTTGCCGCAGCTGCGCGAAACCTGCGACCGGCATGGCTGGCTGTTGATGCTGGACGAGGTGCAAAGCGGGATCGGCCGCACCGGCAAATGGTTCGCACATCAGCTGGTCGGAATCAGGCCCGACGTAATGACCTTGGCGAAAGGCCTTGCCAATGGCATCCCAATGGGCGCCTGTCTTGCCGCCGGAGCGGCGGCACACGCGTTCAAACCGGGAAATCACGGGTCTACCTTCGGTGGCAATCCACTCGCCTGCGTGGCCGCCTCGACCGTCTTCGACGTCATTGCCGAGGACAACTTGCTTAATAACGCGGCGCAGATCGGTGAGTTGATTCGCAGCGAGTTGCGCAAACGGTTGAGCGATCTGCCCGGCATCCGGGATATCCGCGGCAAGGGATTGATGATCGGCATCGACGTCGGTCAGCCGTGCAATACCCTGATCCAAGCAGGGCTGGACCGCGGTCTTCTGATCAATGTCACCGCAGACAGCGTGCTGCGACTTCTGCCGCCGCTGATCATGCGTCCTGCAGAAGCCGAACAGTTGATCGACGGCGTCTCTGAGCTGATCCATACACTGGTCGCCGAGCCCGCCGCCGTCGCGACCACAGGGTGAGATGATCAAGATGGCCGCGAACGACTTATTGCCGGCTGCCAACAGGCGATCGCGTCGTCATAACGCCGATAGCGTCACGCCATTTCGCGGTCGTGCGCGCCGCAACCTGTCTGCGCGTGTCTAGTTCCCTCCGGCCGCATCCGCATGGCGCTCGTCAAACACTTTCTGCAATTGAAGGACTTTTCCCGCTCTGAGCTGGAGCGTCTGCTGGCACGCACGCGCACGCTAAAATCGCAACACCGCGGCGGGACGCTTTATCAACCGCTGAAGGGAAAGACCCTCGGCATGATCTTCGAGAAAAACTCGACTCGCACACGGGTTTCCTTCGAAGCCGGCATGGCACAGCTCGGCGGGACCGCTCTGTTTCTCAGCACGCGCGACACCCAACTCGGGCGCGGCGAAAAGATCGAAGACGTGGCAGAAGTCATCTCGCGCATGGTCGACGCGCTCATGATTCGCACCTTCAAACAGGAGATCGTCGAGCGTTTCGCAGCGCATTCTCGTGTACCGGTCATCAACGGGCTTACCGACGAATATCATCCCTGTCAGATACTCGCCGACCTGTATACCTTCATCGAGCACCGGGGCCCGATCGAAGGCAAGACCGTCGCCTGGATCGGCGATTCGAACAACGTCTGCAACACTTGGCTGCAGGCGGCTCGCATCATGGATTTCAATCTGCACGTCTCGACGCCGCCGGGTTACGAGTTGGAGCCTGAGCGTGGCGAGAGCTATGAGAGTCTGCATCTCGAGGCGTTCTCCGATCCGCGCGATGCAGTGCGCAATGCCAGTCTGGTTACCACCGACGTCTGGACCAGCATGGGATTCGAGGACGAAGCGGAGGAGCGCAGCCGGCAATTCGCGCCCTATCAGGTGAACCAGGAGATGATGCGGCTGGCTGCGCCGGACGCGCTGTTCATGCATTGTCTGCCGGCGCATCGCGGGGAAGAAGTCGAAGCCGCGGTAATCGATGGTCCGCAAAGTGTCGTCTGGGATGAAGCAGAAAACCGGCTGCATACGCAAAAGGCTTTAATAGAATAT
>JBDTMS010000664.1:0-3172 GCA_039934195.1 Betaproteobacteria bacterium | reverse complement strand
AGAGCCCGGCTTCGAACGAAGACGTGTTTGCTCATGCACCGGGAAGCCGCGGTGCGAAGGACTACGACGCGCTGCTGGACGAACTTATCGAGACCGGCTTTCTAGCTTGACGATGGCAAGCTCGAGACCCTTCGCACCGTAATTCCAGACACAGTCCTCCGCGTCGACAGGGGTCACCGGCCGAATGGTGGACCGCCGTGCGCTACGAAGTTTGTTCCTGGTCCTGCCGGGATATCAGCGAGATGATTCCATCCATATCCATGCACTCGTCGCGTACGACGGTTTGTACAGACTTGGACTCCAAAATCTCGCAGTGACGGTAAATCTGAATCAGCTTACGCTCAGCGTCCGCTTGGTCTCGACCTGGTATCGACAGGTTATCTACCACCAAGCCACTTCGCGTCCGGATCTTAAAGCCATACTTCGTCATTCCCCGGCTCCCCTGTTGGCTCACAAGCAACATTACGCTCCTCCAGCTAGTTAGAATTTCTGCAGACAAGGGTCTAAACGGCACCTTTAATGCCAGCTTGAGGAGTTCTCTCTAAACCTCCGGCGCGATGCAACTTCTGGCGAGCCGGAGGAGGCATAAGTGTAATGATGTCTGAAGAGAGAGACAAAGAGAATTTAGCGGTTTCTATGGAAACTGCGGGGTTTGCGCAATGAGCTTGAACGCGATTCACGCTGCCGCTGCGTTCGAGGTCAGCGCGGAGCAACGCCAAGCTCAGTCCTGCGGCTTCAGATCGCGCCTGTAGCGCTTGAAGTTTTGCACATAATGGTCTGCGTTCCAGAGCAGCATCTTCACTTCTTCATCGGTGAGCTGACGCAGCACTTTCCCGGGCGAGCCTACGACCAGCGAGCGTTCAGGAATCTCCTTGCCTTCCGTGATCAGCGACTTCGCCCCGATCAAACAGTGCTTGCCGATCTTGGCGTGGTTCAGCACCACCGCGCCGATTCCGATTAAACAACCATCGCCGATCGTGCAGCCGTGCAACATCACCATGTGACCGATCGTCACGTCCGCGCCGAGTATCAACGGAACGTTTTCGTCGGTATGCAGCACGGAGCCATCCTGGATATTGCTGCGTGCACCGATGTGGATCGGATCGTTGTCGGCGCGGACCACGGTGTTGAACCACACGCTCGCATCGCTCTCCAAGACCACAGAGCCGACCACCGTCGCATTGTCCGCAATGAAATAATCGCCGCGACACTCGACTCGCCGCTCGCCAAGGGAATATCGCATTACAGCTCCAGGTTGATGTGATGAGGACACGGATTATAGCGATGGCCGGTTTCTTGTTCGCACGTCGTTTACCGGTCGCGGCTTGCGGTGGATAATGGCGCGACGAATCTAGTCAGCTAATGCGGAGGAAGCGCAATGAACGACGTTACTGCCGGATCCAAGGGTGCTACGGATATCGAAGCATTGCTGGGAAAAGACAAGGACCTGCTGACCTACGTGTGTAAGGCGATTCCGAAGGAGTCGCTGCATCTGCCTGGAAGCGATTGGGTCGATCGCTGTGTAGCGCCGAGCGATCGCGCGCCGGCGGTCCTATGCAACCTGCAACGCATGTTCGATCGCGGCCGGCTGGCGGGCACTGGCTACCTTTCCATTTTACCGGTCGACCAAGGCATCGAACACAGTGCCGGAGCATCGTTCGCGAAAAATCCCGCCATGTTCGATCCGGAAAAGATCATCCAGCTCGCGATCGAAGGCGGCTGTAATGCGGTCGCTTCGACCCTGGGTGTACTCGGTTCGTGTGCGCGCAAATACGCGCACCGCATCCCGTTCTTGCTCAAGTTCAATCACAACGAATTCCTTACTTACCCGAACAAGTACGACCAGATTTTTTTTGCGAGCATCAAGCAAGCGCACGATATGGGTGCAGCGGCGGTCGGCGCGACGGTTTACTTCGGATCGCCGGAATCCGCGCGGCAGATCGTGGAGGTGAGCAAAGCTTTTTCCGCCGCGCACGAGCTGGGCATGGCTACAGTCCTGTGGTGCTATCTGCGTAATCCCGCGTTCAAGCAAGACAAGGATTACCACTTGTCGGCCGACTTGACCGGGCAAGCCAATCATCTCGGCGTGACCATCGAGGCGGACATCATCAAACAAAAGCTGCCGGAAAATAACGGTGGGTTCAATGTACTCAACAGCAAAGAAAATCCTTACGGCAAGACGGACAAGCGTGTGTACACCGAGCTCGCTACCGACAACCCGATCGATCTGACCCGCTACCAGCTTGCTAACTGTTACATGGGTCGGGCCGGGTTGATCAATTCAGGCGGCGCTTCCGGCGACAACGACTTCGCCGAAGCCGTGCGCACCGCAGTGATCAACAAGCGTGCTGGTGGCATGGGCCTGATCTCGGGGCGCAAGGCATTTCAGCGTCCGCTTGCAGAAGGCGTCAAGCTGCTGAACGCAATCCAGGATGTATATCTCGACAAGCGGGTGACGGTGGCCTGATCGCAGAGCGATGAAAGCACGCCACCACTGGTATCTCATCGCAACTTGCGTCTGGGCCGGATGCGCCCTAGCCGGATGCGCCTTGGCCGCTGACAGCGGCGTGTCTGCGCCCAATACCAGCGATGAAGTTGAGCTGGAAAAGCTGCATCGGGAAATCGTGACGATGATCGGCCAGCCCCGCTGCGTAAATCTCGTTCACTGCCGCGTGCTGCCGCTCGGCTCGCGTCCGTGCGGCGGACCTGCCGAGTACCTTGCGTATGCGAGCAGCGCCAATCGCGAGGTGCTCGAGTCCAAAGCGTACGAATACGGATTTCTGCAGGAAGAAATTCAGCGCAGCCGCGGCACGGCGGGCGTGTGTCAGGTCCTCGCCGCGCCGCGGGTGGACTGCGTCGATGGTCGCTGCATCCTGACCGCACCGTGAGCGAACATGGCGCGTACTGGAAAACAAGCGCGTCGCAACGCTGCCAAGTTGATCCCAAGCCTCGGTGTCTCGGATATCGAGCGGGCTTTAGGTTTCTATAAGCAGTTTTTTGGTTTCAAGCTCGTCGATTCATACGAATTGGACGGACGCATGAAGTGGTGCTGGCTGCGTTCGCGCGGCGCTGATCTCATGCTGCAGCAACTGACGGCGGACGAGCAGATCACACTGAATCCCGCGATCGGCCAATCCTGGGTGTTGTACATTCAACCAAATGATCTGGAGGA
>JBDTMS010000663.1:0-3174 GCA_039934195.1 Betaproteobacteria bacterium | reverse complement strand
AGCTGAATCACTTTGCCTGTTAATCTCGTCACGCAACCGCTCCAAGGACTGCACAAGCGTTAGCTCGCGCCGCAGCGCGTATCTGCGCAGCGCATCGCGTAGTCGTGCGCTGATCACCACCGTCCCAGATGAAATGCGTATCAGGTGCCCACTGTCGTTCGGCAGAAAATCTGTTAGCGTCACGCCGAGTTCTTCCAGCATTGACCCCTTAACTAGCTTTAGCCGGTCGTGCTGGTCCTGGCCGGCATCACGTTTTCGCGTATCCATGCCGTATACAACGGCTTTTGTCGGCTAGAATTTAGCTTACCCCAACAAAGGATCGATTCAGGGTCACCGACTGAGAGGGGCACTTACTTGCCTCGCCGTCGACTCCATGTCTGCGCACTACCGTGCGTCTAGCGCAGCCTCTCTTTAGGGTAGATGAGCTTGAATAATTCGAACGAGTTCATCAAAGTCGACTGGTTTTCGAAGACCCAATCACATGGCCCTTATCAAGGCCAGCCGGTAATTCGTAGACTGCGCTGCAGATGATGATCGGAATATCCGCTGTTGCCGGATTTTCTTTGAGGCGCGAACACAACGCGGCGCCGTCCATCCCCGGCATATTGATGTCGGTAATGATCAGCCGTGGTCGGTGTTGCAAGAGCAGCTGCAATGCGGCCTTACCGTCCAACGCCATCAAGACGTCATAGCCGCGCAGTTCGAGCAAAATCGACAACGCGCCAAGTGCGTCCAGGTCGTCTTCGACGACCATAATCCAGGCCTTAGCCATACAAGACACCCGAGCCGGTGCCGTCAGTGAAGTGACAACGCGGCGACCGCACGAGCTCTCCCCGTTTCTACGGGACGTTTTTGCTCTTCAGATGTTTTTCAACCGCGCTGGCTTGGTCACCGACTTTTTTGACGGCTGCTTTAAGTTCCTCCTGCGATACGCCGAACTTTTTTGACCAGTCGCGTAGCTCGTAGTCCTCATTGACGTTGATGCGCTTGCGATCCTCGCCACCGGTTTTTGATTTGTCGTCGAGCATGGGCATTCCTCAGGTCGTCGGCGACAAAGCGTGCCGTTGGACATTCTAAGAAAACCGACGCGTAAAAGATGCGGGACGCATTCGGAAACTGGCGTAGGCGAAAAGCTGACGCGTTACTTCGCGGTTCTTCTCTCCCTTTGCGTTATTCTCGTCATGGGAAACCGGCCGAATCCCTGGAGCGTAGATGTGCGGTCCCTAAGACGTGTTCTAGTTGTAGAACATCCCCGAGCGCAGTCTCTGCACCGCCGTTTCCAGCACAGCATGCAGAGCAAACAAACTTTCAGGCGTCTCTGCACGGATTACGATCTGACCCTGAATCTCCTCACCAGATTCAACCAGTACGACAACGCCTCTCCATCGTTCATTTGGCTCGGACGGGCGTTAGATGGAACATTGTCTAGTGCACCGGTGTTTTGTAAAGCATCAACGAACTCGTTGACCAAGTCGAAGACGTCATTGATGTGCTGTGCCTGCATAATTTGATCAACGAACGTCATCTCACGCCAGTATTTATTGCGCGCATCAGCGCAGGGCACAAAGCGATCGGGGTCATGTAGGATGAAGTTCTCGCGCTATTGGTTCGTTTGCCCTTAAACAGATACTGATTTCCGATGGCTAATCAGCGCTTATATCCGTCGTATCGATAACTACACGCACCATCCCGGTCTTTTTGGTGGCCTGGCTTTATTGCACTGCTGACAGGGCGCTCCGGCGCCGCCGCGGTCGCACGCATCAGCACGCGAAGACTGGCCCGACCACGATCTTGATGGTCCTCGCAAACCCACCCAGCGTCATCGCACACATCGCATTTTGTGCTCGAAGGTTCGGCCACTATCGCCACTCCACCGGCAGCACGACTTTTTTAGCACCGCGGGCCACCGCGACATTATTCGTGGCGCGCCGCACTTCATCTGACGTCGGTTCGTAATCGAACGCAATGTCCGCGACGATGACTTCGCCGTCGCGGAAGTACAGGGTGATTGGAATGTGGATCTGCATCAAGGGTCGCCGAATCAAAGATCAGCGATTAGGTCGGCGGCCTCGACAGTCCAGAAAAAATAATGTGACCGCGCGCGCTTATCCAAGAAGCGCTTATAGGTCAGACGCACCTTGCCGATCCCGGGCACCTCGACGATCGCGTGCTGATATTCGTCTGCGGCCGTGGCCGCGTCGGGCAGATCACGCGAGCCAGCCGCGATGAATTGACCGGGTATTCTTACCAACAGGTTTGCTTTACTCATTTACTGATACGTTCGCCACTGCTATCCATGGTCGTTTTCGACCTCGACGAAGCGGCCGCGGGTAGGGCCCGGCAGTCCGTCAAACACGATGTTAATGACCTGCGTTTTAGCTCACTCATTTTCCCACTCCCGGCATAACAAAGCCGTCTGGTCCAGGGTGTAAGGATCGCCTGCTCTCGAGTCTGTTTGGTATGTTCAATGATAAGCTTGTGCGCAAGCAGGGGAGGGTAAACCGCTAGAGTGATCGCAAAAATGAACGACGAACAATGGGCCGACTACTTACTCGACGTGTTGAAAAACTTGAGCATGCATTCTGAACAACTGCCAGCCGATGCAACAACGCTTCGAGAACTGATGCAAGCCACATGCGGCCGATGCAAAGCTTGATCGCCTATTTCATCAGTCGCATTTCCGATGGCCCGGAACCCGCCTGATGGAGTTCAAACGCGGAGGCACTAAAGAGTCGCGTAGTTGGATGCAAAGGGAGGGTGAAAATGCAAGCGACGGGAAGCTAATTATAATCGTTGCGCTCGGCTCCTCCGGAGGTCTGCATTTTCTTGGCAACAATGGCCGCCACTTATGATGGGTCAACTTTGGGGGGTGTTCCTTTCTTGAGCAATACGTAGAGAAGCGCGAAGGCGACAGCGCTCGGCAACGTCGCCCATACTGCCCAAGAGCCCGCCAAGCCCATCGCAATAGCCACAGCAGGATTTAGCACGCCGCCACTGAAGAGAAGACCTGCCATCAATGCCGGTCCTATCGCGATGCCGCTGCCCGCGGCCGTTACTCTTTTTTCGGTGACCGCGGCGACTGCTAGCATCAGGATGCCAAAGCCGAGGAATTCACCGACGACACCGCCATCGCTATAGGAACTCCATTCTCCGACCAGCCCCCACAGGACGAGT
>JBDTMS010000662.1:0-3180 GCA_039934195.1 Betaproteobacteria bacterium | reverse complement strand
TTGCGATTCGCGCCATCGAGCAGATTGGCGGCCACGATCTCGTAATCGTTGTACGACGTGTGCGTGAACGCGCCTTTGCCGTTGCAATCGCCGAGCGCCCATACACCCGGCGCCGTCGTGCGCAAAGTCTCGTCGACTTTGATATAGCCTCTCTCATCGGTTGCGATTCCGGCAGTCTCAAGTCCGAGATCGTCGGTGTTCGGGACACGTCCGACCGCGAGCAGCAAGTGCGATCCCTCGACGGCGGGCGCGCCGCTGGTGCAATCGACGTTGGCGATGATCGACGCTGCGCTGTGCTCGAAGCCGATGCAGCTGGCGTTGAGGCGGACCTCGATGCCCTCGCTTTGCAGAATATCGCGCACCGCATCGCTGACATCTTCGTCTTCACGCACGATCAAACGCGGCTTCTGTTCGATCACGGTGACGCGGCTGCCGAAGCGCCGAAACATCTGGCCGAATTCCAGGCCGATATAGCTGCCGCCGACGACGATGAGATGCTCAGGCAAAAAATCGACGTCCATCATGTTTTCGCTGGTGAGGAATGGTACGGTCTGCACGCCCGGCATCGGCGGAATCACCGGCCGCCCGCCGACGTTGATGAAAATTTTGTCTGCCGTGAGCTCGCTGTCGTTGACGCGCACCCTTCCAGGTCCGACAAAGCGTGCGTGTCCTTGGTAGACGGTCGCGTTTGCCAAACCGCGCACCCACTTTTCGACGCCGCGATTCGATTTGCCGGAGATCTCGTCCTTGCGTTGTTTGACGCGCTTCATGTTGACCACTACCGGAGCGCCGAGCTCGACGCCGTATTCGTGCGACCGCCGCGCGAGGTGCGCGGCATAGGCGCTCGCCACCATTGCTTTGGTCGGAATGCACCCGGTGTTCACGCAGGTGCCGCCGAACTTGCCCTTCTCGATGATAGCGACGCTCTGTCCGGCCTTGGACAAGCGCTCTGCAAGCGACGGCCCGGCCTGGCCGGTGCCGATCACAATCGCATCGTAGTTTTGCGTCATGGCTATCCTCGGGTTTGCGCTTTAGCCGCGACCGGTCTGCTGGCGCCTAGTATCCCACCTCGACAAACGTCAGCACCGTCGACTCGTCGTCCGTCTGCAAAACCAAGCCATGACGACCTTCGACCGCCCGGGTCGTACGGCGCAGTGCATCGAGATAGATTTTTTCTTTTTCCAGCAGCTCCGGTGGTCCGGTCTTGGTCACTGGTCGCAAGCCGCGCTCTGACCATTTCAGCTCGCCCTTCGGTGTGAAGCTGTACTCGCCGGCGAATTTGTTCGCCGCGCCGAAGCCGGCCGCTTGTCCCTCCGGGCTGAAGCCCAGCGTCATCTTGCCGTCGACATGCATCACGACCGAGCTGCCGTTCACGACCAGCGTGTTGAGCTCGAACACGCGGCCGTATAGGCGCTGGGTGTTGGTGGTATCGATCACCGCGGGATCGTTGCCTTTGCCCATTCCGGCACAGCCGGACAACAGCAGCAGGGATACCAAGAGCCAGTTCAGGCTGCGCAACGCGGGCGCTTTCGTCATTCGATAAGGCTCCTCTCAGGGCGAGACGATGGCGCGCAGACGATCGGATGCAGGCGCGCCGGATTAGTGCAGTGTAGCCCGTGCGCAGCCGCCGAGCAGAGATGCATTCGCAGCCAATACGAATCGCTCTCGCGGGGAATGCGCACTGCGCGCGAGGTCAGTCGTTGTTCAGATCGAATGCTTCGCTCAACAGCACGTACGATCGCAGGCGGCTTGGGTAGTCCCCCGTGATCGTGATGACCATCAGCTCGTCGGCTTGAAATTGTTGCTGCAGCTCGAGCAGACGTGCTTTGACGATAGCGGGCGTGCCGATAATTGCGCGAGCGCGCTCGCGTGCGATCAGCTCGCGATCGCCATCGGTCAGTGGCTCCTGCAGGGCTTCCTCCACGGTCGCGATGGGCGCTTCCTGACCGCGCGCCATCTGCAGCCGGCGCAAGTCGATGCTGATTGCGAGGCGTTCGGCTTCCTCTTGCGTGTGTGCGCAGATCACGAATGCGGCGACCAGCGAATACGGTTTCGGCTCGCGGTACGACGGCCGGAAATCGTCGCGATACGCACGCGTCACCGACGGACCGCCGTGCGCGCTGATGAAATGTGCGAACGAAAATCGTAAACCAAGATAAGCGGCGAGCGTCGCGCTGTAATCCGATGAGCCGAGCAGCCACACCTGCGGCGAGGTCGGGCCCGCCGGCATCGCTTTGACTTCATGAAACGGATAATCCGGCGGCAGCGAGTCGTCGAGGAAGCCGACGACTTCTTGCACCTGGGTCGGAAAGCGTTCTTCGCCGACGAATGCATCCGCGTTCATCGCACGCGCGGTCATCAAGGTGCCGCCGGGTGCGCGTCCGAGACCGAGGTCGATGCGCTGTGGGAACAGCGCTTCGTACATGCGGAACACTTCGGCGATTTTCAGCGGGCTGTAATAAGGCAGCAGAATGCCGCCGGTGCCGACGCGCAATCGCCTGGTGTTGGCGGCGACTTGTCCGAGCAGAATCTCCGGACAGGGATCGGCCAGACCTTTCATCGCATGATGCTCGGCGAGCCAGTAGCGGTGATAGCCGAGCTCGTCGGCTGTGCGAGCAAGCTCGAGTGTGGCCTGGGTCGCTTGCGCGGGCGTGTGTCCGCTGATGATCGGCGACTGATCGAGTATGGAGATGCGCACGGTCATTCGAGAATCGGCGGAACCGGAATCGGTTGTGTGCGTTTCGCTTCGCGCCGATGCGAGGCCAGCCACACGAGCGCCGCTGCAGTCACGATCAGCAGGGGCACGGCGAACATATTGAGGGCATTCCAACCGAGGTTGTAGAGGATGGCGCCGGATGCAGCAGACGTGAGGCCCATGATCACGAATACGAACAGGTCGTTGATGCCTTGCGTTCTGGCCTTCTCTTCCGGCCGGTAGGCCTCGGTCAGCAGCGTTGTGCCGCCGACGTAGAGAAAGCACCAGCCGACGCCGAGCAAGGTGCTGGAGAACCAGAAGTTCACCACGGTTTGTCCGGTGACTGCGGCAACGATGCACGCAACATAAGTCGCCACCCCGACCGCCATGATGTTGAGCACACCGAAGCGGCGAATCAGCGAGCCCGCGAACAGCGCCGGCGCGAACATGCCGATGATGTGCCATTCGATCACGATCGTCGCCGA